>JAPOPJ010000084.1 GCA_026712925.1 Nitrososphaerota archaeon | reverse complement strand
ACAAATCACCGCATTCAAACGCTGGATCAGAGACTATAACTTCAAGGGTTACTGGCTGGGACGTTGTGTATTGCTCTTCAAGACCAATAATTTCAACTAGTTCACTACGTGGCTCGTCATGACTCTCTTGACCAAATCTCCACAGATTCAGCTCCCTGTCTGGTTTTTGGAGAATATCGGCCATGACTGCGGTGCCAAATATCACTGAAAACAGTACGGGTAAAAGAAATACAGCATAAAGAACGCCCCTTCTTGCCATTTTTTTAGATCGCCATTTCCCTTATATCTATTTAGCAAAATACCAGACTTGGGGGAATTTGACGAATGAGTTAAATCGTAGCCGACTAACTATGGCTAGATGCGACTAAGAAAATTTAGAGTTAGGGCATATCGTTGCATTCATGATTCTGGCGAGATCACTGTCGGGGACTTGGCAGCATTCGTTGGGAGAAATGAAAGCGGCAAGACTACAATACTACAGGCACTAACACTTCTAAACAAAGACGAAAGCATTTCAGACCTTGATCTTTGTGATGAGATGTCTGAAGAACTAAAGGGCGAGATCAGACTAGTAGAGGGAGAATTTGAGCTAAGTACAAATGAAATCAACATCGTCAGGGAACGGTTTCCTGCCATCCCAAAACTCACAAAAATCAAACTATTCAGAGACAACAAAAACCCCAGGGTTCAGTATGAATTTGACATACACCTCAATGAGGATGAAAACAGAGAACTAAATTCTTGGGAAAACTTTTCAAGACAAATACTAGGCTTTTTGGATACAATTCCAAACCACATCAGGATTCAAATTGATACCACATTCTTTGAGAGTCCGCCCCCTAAGAATCAAAAAATGTTCGATGAGGGAATGGCAGAATTTAGCAACCAATTCCACATGGTATCTGCACAAGAGCCAAGAGTAGTTGAGGCATGGGAAAAAATTTACAATAGTCCTGAAAACCAGTTTTCAAACCTTCTAAGCGGTGTCAATGAGAGAATTGCCCTTGAAAATTTTATTTCTGAAGAGTTGCATCCCAGATTTGTATACTTTTCAGACTATAAGAAAATCTACGGCAACATCAATCTTGATGAATATCTGAGGGAAGAATCAGGTGAGCAGACAAGCTCAATTGAGTATGTCGAAGAGTTTGACAAGGCAGAGACTGTAAGAAATCTATTCTACCTTGCAGAGTTAAACATGAAAGAATTAGACGTGGTAAAAGAAACCCCATCCAAGTGCATCAAACTACTCAATACTGCAAGTAATAGGCTGACAAACAAGCTAAACCCGGCATGGAAGGGAGACCCTATTCATGTAGACTTGAGGTACAACCCAGGAAACATCATGAGTATCGTAATATCAGATATTCACAGAGATGGGACGGTAACTAATACTGGTCTTTTAAACAGGCGCGCCGAAGGCTTCAAGTGGACTTTTTCATTTATTGTAAACTTTGCAGCAGAAACTCAACGCGCTGAACTAAAGGAGGCCATACTATTACTTGACGAACCGGCAAGAAATCTTCACCCGACTCAGCAGATGGGCATATCAGACCTGCTAAAGAATCTAGCAGGCTCAAACCAAGTCCTGTATGCAACACACTCGCCGTTTATGATATTTGACTATACCCCAGGAAACCTCCTAGTTGTAGAACTAGACAACAGAAAACACCTGAGCAGGATTTTTTATGATTATTGGAATGCAGGTGACAAAACACTAACACCCATACTTTACGGACTATCAAGAGGATTAGTCGAGTCAATCATAGACAGAGAAATTGGCACAAACTCTAGGCCAGTAATAATTGTAGAGACAATGTCAGATGCAATGTACCTTAATGCGTTTGACAAGTTTTTGCAAGACCCCAACATCTCAATGAATCCGCTCAACGTGGTTGCGGCGTATAGTAAAAATTCTGTCCTGCCATTGGCGATTTTTTACAGAAATCATGGGTATAGAACATTTATCCTGCTTGACAACTCTGGTGAGTCAAAGCAGATTTCAGCTCAGCTTGTCTCAAACGAGTTTTCGCCCACGCAGATAATATTATTTGAGTTAGAGGGAAACAAGCTAGAATCAATTGAGGACTATATTGTCCTAGAAGACTATCTTCATGCAGTCAACCAGACCTTTGAGATCAAACTAAGACACGAGGGATACTCTAGCCTAGGACCACAGGACGTATCATCAAGAGGAGGTAATGGGATTTTAGAGAATTTAAAGGCAATATGGAGAGAACACAGGGAGGATGACTGGGGAGTATTTGAGAACGAAGAGATAACCAGATACGTCTGTGAAAAGATATACCTAGAGGAGGCCGGCTTCCTGTCAGATAAGACAAAGGATCAATTCAGGACACTATACAGATTGATTGCCGAGAGAATACGACAGTATGAAAACGTGGCCTCTAGAACACATTTGGATAGATTTCAGAAGGCAGGATCTCGTGGCTAATGATTCCATGAAGTGTAGTATTGGCAAAAAACATAATGATGATAATATACTATTAATGTATAGTATTAGTGAGGTGAATGGATTTCAATAAATCTTTGGTTTTGGTGACAGGTATTTTGGCAGTTTTGCTTGTTGCAGGCATGGGATTAGCGCAGCAAGAATCTAAAGCAGTACAATTATCTGAACCGCAAGAATTTAGCACTGCCATAGTTAAAACAACATCACATACACCATTAGAGGGTAATTCAGATTCGGCTACGCAGGAATCAGATGGGCAAGACACTCAAACAGCAGAGTCGGATGATACAGAAGAATCTGATGAGGGTACAGGTGCTACAGAGACTGAAGAGGATACAGGTGCTACAGAACCCGAGAATACTACAGAGCCAGTAGAGACTGATGAGGGTACAGGTTCCACAGAAATTACAGATGGTATAGAACCTACAGATACTACAGAACCAGTAGAGACTGAAAATGGCACAGGAGCTACAGATACTACAGATGGTACAGAAACTACAGATGTCACAGAACCAGTAGAGACTGAAAATGGCACAGGAGCTACAGATACTACAGAACTAGTACAGAACCAATCAGAACTGCAAAACAGCGTCGAGGCCAAGGGAATATTTTTTGAAAACACATCAATCATAGAACTTGTAAACACATCTACCACCCCGGTAAAATCATTTATGTTCTGGCTTGGAAGTGGACATTCCTTTGAGTCATTCAAGACAGAAAGCGGTTGGACTGGCAAAAAAACCCCTGAAGGGACAATAGTATTCACAACAGCAGAAGACCTAGATACTGGCGAATCAGTAAAGTTTGGCGTCAAGACAAGCGGACAGGATTTGGGCATAAACTGGAATGCTACAGATGAGAATGGGGTACGCATGGGTATAGGAAAGACATCACCAGTTGAAAAAGTAGTACAACCGCCACCAGTTCAGATACCTGAGACACCAGTTGATGGAATCCTTGAAAACTCTACATTCAGAATAATTCCAGAAAAACCAAACGCTGGCGCTACAATCAGAGTAGTGGGAGAGAGTTTTGGTGCATCACAACACTTTGACTTTTACATAAACTCAAGAATCGTTGGAGCATTCCCATCTGATGAGAATGGTAATTTTGTAGCAACCATGGAAATACCTGATGGTGATGGAAACCAAAGAGTAGAATTTGTAGTAGCTGATGCCAATGGTAATGAGCAAAGTGTGAGCCTAAGACTAGGCATAATAGACAGCAGGGTACCTGATACAAAAATCATCAACCTATCAGTACATGCAATCCCATCTACATTATACAGAGGAGACTTTCTAGATGCTTCTGGAACAGCACAGCCCGGAAGTGCAGTGACAGTATCAATCAAAGACTCTGAAGATGTCATAATAAACACAAGTACAGCAGAAACTGATTCGAAGGGAGACTGGAGTCTTACAGACCCCATAGTCATCCCACTTGATGCAAAGTTTGGCATATACAGCATTGAGATTTCAGACGGCAAAGACAGTATACAGCAAAGCTGGGAAGTAGAGTCATCCAAGGTGATCATAATAGAACCTGCAAAGGAACGCTTTGAGCCAGGAGACACGATGACATACAGTGGCACTGCACTACCCAACAGACCCATCGAGTTTGTCTTGGAGGATCCACTTGGCAACGAATTATCCTCAGAAATAACTAGTACCGATGGGTCAGGTGCTACAAGTTTTGAGTACATGACCAGCTTTAGCTCAAAAGAGGGAACATACACTCTAATTGCAACACAAGACAAACACAAGGAGTTCATATTTGCAGGTCTAGGCCAAAAGCCTATAATCCCAATTGACCTTGAATTTGACAAGCTAAACTATAGGTCAAATGAGACTGCCATAATATCCCTAGTCGGGGAGGCCTCAGACGTGGTTAAACTTGCCATTATAGATCCCTCAGACCAGCTCAGACCACTAGGGACGATAACGCTAGGGCCTGACGGTGTAGGTAAGCACTCTTTAGATCTTGCCAGATACAAGTCTGGAATCTATACAGCAGTAATCAGCAAAGGAAGTTCTGAGAGTACAGAGATATTTACAGTAGGTCTGAGGATAAGCACAGGAGAAATTAAGATAGAGACAACTAATCTAGACTACCATCCAAGTGACTCTGTTCTGATCTTGGGAGTGACTGATCCAAACTCTCTTCTCACAATCACCCTAAAGAATCCCGACGGTAACGAGGTTAGAGTAAAAGACACATTCTCTGATAAGAATGGAAAGATTTCAGATGACACCTTCAAAATTCCATCAGATGCAGAATCGGGTCACTGGACAATCAATGCAACATCTGGCTCACACTTTAACACAGTAGAGATTAATGTGACTACAGTAGATCAGGGCATGGTCGTATTAGTAGCAGACGAGGAAAACATACACGGAGTCAATTATGTCACAATAGAGGTAATAGGAGCAGCACCGTCCCAGACAGTAATAATTGAGATCATGACATCCTCAGGGGAGATAATTGATAAGCTAAAGTACACTGCCACAAAGGAGGGAGATATAAAATCAGTCTGGCCGACAAGCAAGATAAAGTCTCCAGGAACATACACCATCAAGGTTACAGACGCGTTCCAAGAGGCTCAAACTACATACGAATTTAACTGACTTCAAACAGTTTTATTTCACTTCCTAGAATAGTATGATATGAACTTGCAGGAAAAGATTACAGATTACAAGAATTTCCCCAAAAAGGGCATAATATTCAGGGATTTTGGACCGGTTCTGAGGGACCCATCTACATTATCACTTATAGCAGATGAATTTGAAAGGTACTTTCACCCAAAAGATGTGGATGTCTTTGCAGGAATAGAGTCTAGAGGGTTTGTACTTGCAACCCTACTCTCAGCTAGATATGATAAGGGGATGATATTAATCAGAAAGGCAGACAAACTTCCCGGAAAGACGATCAAGGCAACATACAAGACAGAATATAGTCAGGATGTAATTGAGATTCAAAAGGATGCCATCAAAAAAGGACAAAGAGTAGTCATCTGCGATGACCTGCTTGCTACAGGAGGCACTGCAAAGGCAGCAGGCAAACTAGTAGAAAAAGCAGGCGGAATAATATCAGGTTTTGCATTCATAATAGAACTAACCGAGTTAGGCGGTATAAAGGGAATCAGCAAGTACAACTGTAAATCACTGGTAAAATACTGACATGGATAAAGACGTCGAGATAGGGATTTTTGGCGGCACTGGCATATATGATTCTGGATTATTAGAGGATGCCCAAGATGTAACAATCAAAACACCCTACGGAAATCCATCAGATGATATCACAGTAGGTACATTCATGGGAAGAAAGATTGCATTTCTTCCAAGGCATGGCAAAAAGCATACAATTCCACCACATTTAATCAACTACAGGGCAAACATCTGGGCGTTTAAAGAGTTGGGTACAAGCAGGATAATAGCACCATCAGCAGTGGGTAGTCTCAAAGAAGAGATAATGCCAGGACATTTTGTCATGCCTAGTCAGTTTCTTGACTTTACAAAGTCTCGCAAGGGGACATTTTCTAAAGATGGTCGTGTAATCCACATATCAGTAGCAGACCCTTTCTGCCCGGAACTCCAGTCATCAATAATAGAATCAGCAGTAAAGCAGAACATCGACATACATCGCAACTGCACCTATGTCTGCATTGAGGGTCCTAGATTCTCCACCAAAGCAGAATCAAAATTCTACAAAAGTACGGGTGCTGACATTATAGGAATGACGATGGTTCCAGAGTGCCAGCTTGCTAGAGAAGCGCAGATGTGCTATGCATCAGTATCTACTGTTACAGATTATGATGTCTGGGCTGAAAAACCAGTCACTGCAAAGGAGGTCATAAACACCCTAGAAGAAAATGTTAAAAAAACAAGGGACATCCTAAAAGAATTAGTCAGATGCATTCCAAGTAATAGAGAATGTAAATGTCCTGATGCCCTAAAAGAGGCAGAGTTTTAGTCATCTGCAAATGATTCTTTTTTGAGTCCCTCAGGAAGTGTCATATCTCCTTTGATTAGACAAGACTGCAAGGACATTATCACCTCATCAGTATCATATCCCAGATTTTCAAGGGCGCGTTCTGTATCCTTGGAGATTTTTGCACCTATATTCTGCCCTCCAATCCTGCCAAACGCAATGGCAGTAAACCTGAACTGATGCCCATCTATTGTAAAGTTGCCAGTTATTTTAGCTGCCATCTGGCTTCCATGTAAATCATTTATGTGAACTGTTAGATTCATGATGTGTTAAATTTCTACTGCCTTGTTTATGTTGTCATCTACTAAAAAGCTCCAGTGGCTATCATCATCCACCTTGAAATCCTTGACTTTTAGTGATATAATATGTTCATCTAGACACTCGTGTTTTATCTCTGTGTTTTCTTTTAGTCTTGCAAGCTTCCACTTGTATTTTCCCTGTTGCATCTTGCATATAATGACTCCCCACTTTGCATCAGAGTCAATCTTTGGCATGCCTACAAGGTCTGCTAGCTCTTCTATACCTAGTTGTTTTTCCTCACAAAAACGCTTCTTGCATGCACCACATCGCCACACATCCACAGAACCGATGGTTCGCTCATCAATGTTGATGTTTACAACACCTAGATAGACCGGCTGATGGTGGCAGGATTCAATTTCTGTTGCCAATATGCTAAGCATTATTGTGTATTATTTAGTTCTTGGGACAGTCAGGTTCTTCACCAAATTCGGCGCGTGAATGAATAAAAGATGCCAAGGGGTTTACCACACCCATAGCATAAAACACAATAAGAATGACATACTACCATACACCAAAGCCCATTTTGAAGATGCTGAAGAATCCAAAATATCTTAAATTTGTCATAAATGACGGACATATCGAGGTCAAGGGCTCAAAAGCTCCGAATTTGGTGAAAAACCGGGCGAGCATGGTTGTTATATATGATATATGAGACATAATACACATGAGTAGCGAATATGAATATGTAATGTCTAAAAACATTCGGGGTAAATATCTGGGAAAATGGATATCACTAGTAGACAAAGAGATAGTTGCCGCTGGACAGGATGCAAAGGTAGTATATGACAAGGCCAAGAAAAAATATCCCGACAAAATTCCATTTATCATAAAAATTCCAAAAGAAAGAGATATGCTACTTTAGATTCAATGGCTTCATACCAAAAACAATCTATGATCACGATTAATTACTCTCTTGATAGTTATTCTGATTCCTCGTCGGAAATGCAGTGCAAACTCCCAATGATTGGTGTGTCGATTCACAAAGGAAAAAACTTTAGAACGACAGGGTATATTCTGGTTCAACTAGAACCTTTCTTCCAAAAGAATTTGCCAACATAATGGATCTGGATGTGACAGGACAAACGGATATAATGATTGGTGCAAATGGCGGTTTTAAGAGCACCAAATCTGTGATCGGAAGATGTTTCTTAAGAAAAGGATGTCAAAATTGCCACATACATAATGGATAGTTGAGATTGCCCCAAGTCGGACATCTGTGACAAATACAAAGTCACAAGTCTGGCTAAGAATCTATCCCACGCGCCAAATTTGGTGAAGAACCGGACAGTCATCATATCAGGTCATCATATCATGTAGCACCATTAGGGGTATAGTACTAGGATATAGTACGGGTATAGTACCAAGATACAGCATCAGATTACAGTGTTAGACCACAGATACGCAATCAGGACTAACTGCCGGTTCGTGCCACATCATAAGCAGATTCCAAGGCAGCTCCAATGTTATCAACTATCTTGTTTTGCTTGAATTTTATATCATGTTGTATGCAATATCTTCTGTACATGTTTACTGCCGTAAATCTTGGATGCATTGCCTCAAACTCATTACCGGGCATGTCAATAAAGGCACCAAGATCCATTAATTTCTGCGCAGCATCTAATGCCGACTTTGTTGAGATTCCAAGTTTCTCTGCCATTATATCAGGGGACATTTTGCCACTACAGTTTACCAAGAGATATACCTTGGCCTGAAGTGGCTCTAATTTGATTTCAGATACGAGATCACCTTCCAGCTTAGAAATATCCAAGAATTACCCACTCCCCAGACACGTTACGGACTCTTCCTTGTTAAGAATTTTTTTGATAGTTTAAGGGAGAATCCCATTGCAACAAAATGCACAATCCCTCCAATTATTGCAGCGACAAACAAATCATCTAACATTACCCACAATATAGCAAAGATTGAAAGTGATGGAATAAGTACGATTCCAGCAAGTGCAGAGCCTCGTAGGATTGTCCACCTTATGGAGAATCTTTCTTTCCCACCGCTTGCCAACAAGACAGAATCATCAATTGGTAATAAAAAGCAAGTATTCTTTGCACATCATAAATGACTCACACACATCATTCCAGTATAGACGAGTTCAGTCCGACTAGCATGGTATAAACAGAGCCCGGTGCAGGATTAGCAACTACTGGAACAGTCATGATATACTCTACACCAGAGTCGCCGTGTAATTCATAGCTGGTAGTGACCCACGCATATCCAGCATCTGCAAGAACATCCACATTAACTAGTACTGCAAAGTCAGCAGGTATAAGGCCAGTTATAGTTGCATTTCCCATATCATCAGGTGCGGGATATGCTACCGGACCGGCAGTATATGTATAGACATAAAAGCCATCAAGATTTCCAATGACGCGTTCATCTGCATCTTTAATTCCATCAAGATTACTATCATCATACATAATGATATGCAGTGTCACCTCTTCTTCTGGAGTAACTGGAATGAACCCCAGATCAAATGTCACTATACCATTTGCTGGAATGGTGATGTATGTGTACCATGACGTACTGACATTACTTACCGTGTGATTTGGTGGAAAGAGTCCAGCTTGCACCAACATGAGACTAGATGGCTCTACTTCAAATTCATACATGCCATTTTCATCTGTATTTGTTTGGAATATTTGTGACGGGTCTGCAAGATTTATGGCAGTCATGGTATAGTTTGGGATTCCAGGCTCATTTGCATCCTGAATGCCATTTTTGTTCACATCACTAAATATTGTACCCATTATACTTGAAGTATTTACAGGACCCAAATCTTTCCACATGCCATCCCTGACTGCTCGTATGGTGTAATTTGAAAGCTCAAGATCTCCAAAAGAAGTGAGTTTGTTAGGACCAATTGCGCCAGTTCTCTGGGCAGCCACATCCTCTACATTATATAGTACATCACGCCCGGCATCACTTCCTGTACGAAGCATTGCCTCACCTGCAAGCCATACAGCATCATACGCAGAGTATGCATATACAATAGGCTCACGTCCAATCTCTGCCATTATGTGCTCCTTTACCCTATCTGTAACATCATTTACTTTGGGGGTAAACTGCACCACAGAAAAGTTAGTCTCCATGGCAAATGAAACCACATCCTCTGCTAGTATGTTAGGTGCATCTGCAACAACACCAGCACCAAACCACGTCACACTAGACAAAGCAGAATACTCTCCTGCCATACCCATCATGGTGGCAGTCTCAGCTAATCCAAGAAACACAACACCTACACTACTTGAATCATCATGAGCAGATATCATATCAGATGTACTTTTTGCTATACCATCAAAGTCTGAATGAAAAGTGTCACTAGAATCATATGAAATGCTACTCAATACAGTACCATTTTGTTCTTCAAATGAAGTCATAATTGCATCCTTGAGACCTACACCCCAAATATCATCTCTATGAATTATTATAATGTCAGTCTTTTCTAATCCCAAGATATGATTTGCCAATAGTGGAGCTTGTCCAGAATCTGGAGGCACCATTCTGAATATATTATCTGATATTTCAAGTTGCGATGCGCTACTACAACAGCTAATCACTACCATGTCATTGTTATTGACATAATTGCTGATGCCATTTACGCTTGCACTAGTAGGAACACCCACTATAACATCAATATCATTAGCCTTTAGTTCAATTACCTCTTCTAATGCCTTTTCTGGGTCAAGGTCTGTATCTCTAAACTGTTCTGCTATTTTCCAAATGCTACCCATCTCTTTGAGGGATGCATTAAAGTCTGCTATTGCAAGATTTGAGGCTAGTTTCATCTCTTCTCCAGCACCACCAAAGTCTGGATCATCTACACTCAAAAGCAGACCAAAGTTTAGTATCATCGGGTATGGGTAAACTTTGCTATTCTTATCGGCCACCCAGAACGTGTTATCTACAAACGTGATCCCCTTTGGGCTATTATTTTCCTCATACAGTACAAATCCAGAAGATGCAACCTGAATACCTTTAGTGTTGTATGCAATTACATTGTCATTTCCCTCATCAATTACCCAGAACTTGTCATCTACAAATATGACACCGCTTGGTTCATCTGTACCTGCAAGTATCTCAATTGAACCATCATATACTCCATTCAGATTATATGAAAATAATTTATCGACTTGCTCATCAGATATCCAAAGTTTAGTGCCATCAAATGTGATGCCAGTAGGGCGCTTGTTTTCTTCATATAATGAGAATGGTCCATCTACAAATTCACCATCAAGGGTATAAGAGAATAATAGTTCTTTGTCGCTATCAACTACCCAAAGTTTGGTGCCATCAAATGTGATACCAGTAGGGAACTGGTTCATATCATGCAGTACAAACTCTGAGAATGGATCATGCTCAATTGGTTCAGGAGGATCATATGTATAGTCATATATCCTACGGTCATCATGCTCAACAACCCAAAATCTATCCTCTACAAAGATTATTCCTGTGGGGTTTGTATTACCGTTATCTAGTAGGAATCCATAGCCAAGAATACGGTTGCCGCTAGTATCATATGCAAAGACTTCATTTTTTGCAGTATCAGCAATCCAGAATTTATCATCATGATATACAATGCCAAATGCATTTTGATTTGCTGGGTGTAGTTCAAATCCAGATGATTCATCGTATGTACCTTTAGCATCATACGCAAAAACCCGATTCAAATTACGATCAAGTACATAAAATTTATCATTATATGTAGTCAATCCAAAGGTAGATGTATTTTCAACATACAGTTCAAATCCAGATGATTCATCGTATGTACCATCTGCATCATATGCAAATATCTTATTTTGATGCCGGTCAGTAAGCCAAAACTTTTCATTATAAAATACAAGTGAAAGTGCTTGTGAATTTTCTGGAGCCAGTGAAATTGCAGAGTCAGGATAGAACGTACCATCTACTCCATAGGCATTGATTTTCCTATCACCATTTTCAACTATCCAGAATCTATCATTAGCAAAATCAATTCCATGCGGAGATGCATGTAATTTATCAAGTGTAAATTCATCCTCTACAGTATGCACAACTTTGGTGGAGTTGGAGCCGTCATCATTTTTAACAAACTCATACACATAGACCCTATCTTCATTTAAATCAGTAATCCAGAATTTGTCATCATAAAATGTGATTCCAGCAGTTCTTATGTTACCTGGATCCAATTGAAATGGAGTTGTCAAGTCCGGCTCAGCAAAGGGAATAAATGAATTGAGAGTGTCAAATTTGTCACTTACAGTCCAGAGTTTATTATCATGAAATGTTACTCCAAATGCTCTTGAGGCAGGTTCTAGCAATTTTAATTCATTAACAAGTGTACCATCAGATTCATACGCAAAGAACTGATTAGCCGGACCATCAATTACCCAAAACAAATCAGTGTAGAATCCAACACCCATTGGAGCCCTATTCTCGTTAGCCAAAATAATTTCAGAATCTGTATCAAACACACATGTGCGAGTATCATCTATATCGCATGCATAAATCTTGTCTGCTCGTAAACCAGTTAGCCAGAACTTGCCGTTGTGAAAATCTATACCCACAAACTTGTCAATAGCCGGAATCACAATATCAAAGTTCTCAGCAGGAGAACCATCAGAATTGTATGCAAATATTTTGTACAGCACATCATCTACCACCCAGAATTTGTTGTCATTATATACAATTCCACGCGGAGTTGTGTTTTCATCATGTAATGAAAATCCAGATGAATCATCAAATGTGCCATCAGAGTTGTATGCAAAGACTTGCATAGCAACAGAATCAGTCACCCAAAATTTGTCATCATGAAATGTAATTCCATGAGGCCGTGTATTATTCTCATTTAGAGGAAAAAAATCAGAGGATAACTGGGCATTTGCTTCAAGATGCAAATCAAATCCATGTACTGCAACTAGGAGTGCGATAATGATGCCGCCAATTAGTACAAAATTTCTCACAAATTGTGTAAAGTTTACATCGTTTTTAAACTATATTACAGTCTGACTATCAAACATTATTCTCCAAGAATCATCATTTTAGCACACACCTGGGGTATGATTTGAGTGATCAGCCATTTGATTTGGTAAAGATATGCACCATACATGATGTAAATGATACCAATTGAACCAGGCCATCAGAACCAGCCATCAAAATCTCCATACCCAATGGTATAGCCATCATTACACCCAAAAATAAAATCAAATATACTTTATATTTGGCAAAGCCGAATTTTGAGTGCTTGGCATCATACAAAGGTACTTACTCAAATGAACAATCCTTGAATTTTGTCATACCCATTATGATAATACTCTTCCTTGGCGTAATCTATGTAATGACTCAGAGGGCAGGATCTGGCTTTGTCAGTTTTATCCTCATAGGAGTAGCAGCATTGACAATGTTTTACTGGGCTAGAGTGATAAAAAAGATGACAGCAGATCAAAAGCCACTATACACAGCAGCCAGAGAACAGGAGACAAAAAACTGGGTGTATGATCTTATCAGAGGTGAGGAAGAGTTTGTATTTGTAGCCGAAGTTCCAGGCCCGGAAGACAAGATTGCAGTAAGACTGCTTGAGGGGATTTTGTACATTAGAGGTACGGCAGGTTTTGAGAGAAAAATCCCCATAGATGGTGCAGGCGAGATGCAAATATCTGATTTCAAGTACAGAAATGGCGTCCTCACACTACGCATAAAATAGCTACAAACTCTTTGCAAGTTCTAGTTTTTGTGGAAGATATTTGTCAGTAATGTTTGTAAGGCCATACTTTGAGAATGCCTCAAGTTCAGCCTTTCTTTTTATCCTCAAAAATACCTCAAGTTCCTTTTTCCAAATGCCATCTGCATATCTGGGATCATTTTTCAGGTCGTGGCAACGCTTTATGTCAGATTCTGTCATGGGTATAGTTGGAAGCTTGAATTTTTCAATATCTGTAGCCCAGACACCAACCCACTTTGCATCAGGTACGGTAAGCTCTCGGAGGTGTGCAGCATTTGCAGAGCCAGATTTTATCACCATGGCAATGTGCTCTCCATACACATCACCATCAGTTAGTACAATTACCGGGAGACTCATCTCATCATGGATTCGTTTTAGTAGGGTTCTAGTAGAACGCGGTGCTTGTCCACCGGTATTAATTATTATGGCCTTGAATTTTTTATCAACTTGCTCTTCTACAAATCTTGTAAATAATCCACCCTTTTCAATAGCAATTACTATTTCAGCACTAGTATCTAAAAGCTCAGATGTGGTAAGACTTGGACCTATTGCATATCCGTCAGGATGGTTTGACAAGTTCATGGTCTTGCCTTCATATCCGGGTATGGTGTACTCTATATTCAAGTCACCAAATATGGAACTCCGTTCTTCGGGAAATATGTGAAAGTCTTCTCTTGGCTTTGAGAGTACTGCCTCTAAATCCACAATGATATTATCTGATTCAGATTGATCATCAAACTCGATTGCAAAAGCTTGAGATGAATAATAAACATCCCTTAGTGTGGAGGATTTTTTTTCTTGACTTAGACGGTTTGCAAAAAAAGCCAGCCACATTAATTGTGTAAAGGAGCGAAGCTGTGAAGAGTTCCTAGAGCTGCGCACAGATGCAGTATTACCTAAAATGTACTGCCTGAGTTCTTTGTCATATACAATATTGCTTACCGACCTGCTTGGTATTGAGAATTTTGGAAACTGCCCATCATCTAAATCCCGGTATATCTTTGCACCATGCCCCTTGAGTATCTCTAGTATGTTTTTTTGCTTCTCTTGGGCCTTTTTGGCACTATTCCTTTTCTTACTGCTTTTCAACACGCATTCCCTCTTCGAGCATCTGCTTGTAGTTAGGCTCTTTCTTTTTTCCTGCTAGCTCTGTGCAGAATTGTGATATTAGCGGAACATACTTTGCATAAAGATTTGCTCTCTTTTTTGCCATTTCTGCCTGCCCCTTCTTTGACATGTATGCTGAAAGCTTTCTTGACAGATATTGTAATGCAAGTCTTAATTCACGCTCAATTTCTGGCCTGTCTGCTACATTTTCCTTGCCTGCTGTCTTGTAGGGTATTCTAGTAGAGCAAATATGTGACACTATGATAAATGGGGGCTCGCCTTTGACTTTATATCTGCCCCAGTCAGTCTCATTTACCACCTTTAGCACTACATCACTTCCCTCATCATACAGTAATGGTATCCTATTTGCATATCTATACACATGTGGGCCGCCAGGCTTTATATCACCACCATACGCTATACCCATCTCAATTACAAACGGGAATCCCGAGTATGCAGATGCAGGGCGCTGTACCACAGCAGTAAAGTCAGGGTTGAAGAATTTTTTTATGCCCTTCTCAAGTGGTCCTTCTCCAAGTGGTGCAAGACAACTCGGATCAGGTGACATAAAGTCTTCAAACTTTTGCAGTGACTCGCTAAGTTTTACTAGTTCCTGATTTGTCATTGTACCCATGCGTTTTTCTGGCTTGAATCCTGCAAACGTGGCAAACTTTACAGCAGTGGTAGGACCTACACGTTGAAAGCGCTTTGTAAGAAATGTATTAAGTGGTTCACCTTGGACGGTATTTGTAAGCTGTTTATAATATTGACTTTCACTTTCCATCTCTACTGTCTTTGATTGCGAATCACCAAAATCCCAATAGTGTAATTTTCTGTTTGGAACATCAATATCTTCTATCTTTATCTTGCTGAGTCTTTCAAAGTCCATCTTTAGAAACGACATTAATGCAACGACTACTCTTACTTGTCTGGACAAATGTTTCCATTTCTTGCGTGCCTTTTGCATTATTACAGTAAACCCTAGATTTTTCTTTGAGAGTCCCAAATCTTTGCGTACCTTTTCAATCATTTTATCATCAATTGTAGGTATCTCAAACTGTGATTCTAGAATCATTCTCCTTATTCTCTCAACATCTATTCCATGTGGGTGCGGGCGTATTATGGTAGGCGGTGGTGGAATATCACTAACAAACTTTGCATGATGGAATTTTTGCCCCTTTGGGTCATCAAATGTTATAGTAGCGTATGGTGTGATTAGTGATGTCTCATAGACATAGTCCCGTATCTTTGTACCTGCCTTGGAGTAATCACCCTCCAAACATATACTCACAGAAAGGCCCTTCCTAGAGGCAGGCCGTGTATTATGTTTTAGTATTACAGGTTTGTTTTTTTGAATGTCAAGGAGTAACTCAAACTCATCTTGTGTCTTCCCATCAACACAGCTCTTTACCACTACAGGCTTGTTGGTAGTGATTTGGCCGTACAATATTGCCATAGTAGCTCCCAGGCCAAACATGCCTCGTGCCTGCTTTAGCCCAAATTTAGAACCATAAAGGACGGTTCCAAATGCTAGTGGGACATGCTTTGCCTCCATGCCAGGGCCATTATCTTTTACTGTGAGTATGTACGCCCTAGGGTCAGATTTGTCTTGTTCTACAGGTTTTATGGTAAGATGGATGTTTGGTAATATTCCTTTTTGGTCGCATGCATCAAGTGCATTTTCTACAAACTCTCGGACTGCCGTGTATAGAGAACGTGTAGGATTGCTAAATCCTGCCAAGTCACGATTGCTATAAAAGAACTCACTTGGTGAGATCTGGTTGAATTTTTCCTTAAGTAAAGACATTTTGATCTTCCCACAAAGTCATCCTATCTATCTTGGCCTTTCTGTTTGCAGCCTCGAGTCGGTTATAGACAGCACCATGTACACTCCCATTAGATATTGATGATATGGCATCAACTGCTAATCTTAGCTTGTCTGGTGCACCAATTATTGCAACAGTTCTGCCATATACAGATATCTTTGTCCTGCTCAAGTTCTCCATGTTTCTTCGGGCCTTACCACCCTCTCCAATAATCCTCCCTTTTATCCTTTCAATATTTGCACTGGACTTTCCTACAAACTCCCTGAGGTCTATCACATATAGTGTGTTATATTCTTCTAGCAATGAAAGTGCATTCTCTGGGGAGAATCCACGGCCTACCGCAGTGACAATCTCAATTGCCTTAAAAGGCTCCATTTTTTCTACATCATTAGCAGCCTTGATTAAAACCTCGCCTGTCTGCCCGTCTATATCTAGTAATATGTGGCACAACTTTTCTATCTCTGCCTTTACCTTTCCAGACCGGCCAATCAGTACGGCAATTCGCTCATTTGGGATTCGTACTATTTTTTCAAAGCTCAATGTGTGATCTCTCCAAATATCTTTGCTGAATCCTCAACCGGGATGCCTCTCTTTGAAAAGAACCTGTTCACATTATTAATATCTCTCTGAAGAAATTCAGCAGCTCGTGGGTGCCTCAAGTCTACTGCCGAGCCTAGGTCAAAGACAACTAGACCTTGATCAGTCTTGAATATGTTAAACTCTGAAAAGTCGCCATGAACCAACCTTGCCTCTCTGTAAAGCCGCTTGAGCAATAATATTGTCTCTAGATAGTCATCATATCCTGTCTCAGATTCTAGTAAGCGTTTTGCAGGCCTGCCACCATTCCCCACAAAAGACATTGCAAGTACATTATTTGTCTGGAGTATGGGTTTTGGAACTGAAATGCTGCACTTGTAGCACTGTGAGAGATTGCGGAACTCTTTTCTTGCCCACAGATATACCAAGCTCCTTGTACCTTTTTTTACGCTTGTAAATCTAGGATCGCCTAGTATGTATGGTTCTCGTTTTTTAAAGTTTGAAGTACTTACAAGATAGACTTTTAGCGCAACATCAATGCCATCCCCATCAACTGCCCAGAACAGAACTGATTCCTTACCAGCACTAACTATTCCATTTACATATGAAATGGTATGATTTGTTATCATTTTGTAAAGTGTCATGGTAGTAGGTTTGTCTAGGACTTCGTTTATCACCTTGCCCTTCTTAAAACCATCATCAAGGGATGTCCTTTTAGATTTTGATGCTAGTTTATCATTTATCTTTGATTCTAACTTTTTGCTAATGTCTATCAATGAATGAACTGCCCCTCACCATGTTAAAGGGATTTCCATTTACTGCCACATATCCCACACACATACCATAACTGTATCATAACTATACCACATCTACACCTTAAAGACAATTAGAAACGGGACTCCTGCAATTATCCTTGCACCCTTTTCAGAACCAATTCCTAGTCTGGTAGAAAGAGAGATTGTTTTTTCTCCCACCATATTGATTATAGTAGCGTTTTTGAGCAGATCAGCTGCCTCAGTCTCATCTACAATTCTCTCACCATAGTATGACTCTGCTATCTTCATATCAAGTCCATCTTGTTTTAAAGTCTGTCCTAGCAGCTTAGCATCGCAAATATTTAACATTGTATTGCCCTGATAGTTTGACGCCTTGATTGAAAACATCATGCATACTTGCCTTTCAGAGTTGACTTTGCACCGCATGCTTCGCAGACTAGAAATGTGATGCGATTCTCTTTTACTATTTTAGTGTCAGGACTTTTACAGGTATTGCACTCTAGATAGTCCTTTACATATATCCTGAACAGTCTAGTGAAATCATCGGCATCTCTTTTTCCAATAAACATAGCCTTGTCACCTAGTCGCTCTGCTGGCACGGCAAACTCTTTTGAAAGATACTGGAGTACTTTATCTGGGTCACGTCGGAGTACCTTTGGAAATTCAGAAAAGTTTCGCAAGAATGTCTTTTGTCCCTCCCGCATTACATCTACAACGGGTAGCTCAAATCTTCCTGAGGACTGCTTTTTAGTATTACCCAGATTATCTTGGATTCGCTTTAGCAGATTCTCATATTCAGCTTTTGTCATGATATAATTTGATAATATAGTACCTATATTGGTTTTGAGAAAAAAAGGTGTGTGGGTTACTCCATTTTACCTATTCGGTACATGCCAGAGCCACATTTTGGACATGTGCCTTTTACAGCAGGCCGCCCGTTCTTCATTGTAACAACTTTGGGATTTTTTACTTCCCTTTTTGCTCTGCATTTTACGCAGTATGCTTCCACCATTCTAATTTCTATCAAATATAGCTGTATTTGAAAAGAGTCTGTAAAAATTATTTAACCTATAAACTAGACATGCGTGTATGTTTTTGACACTTTATTTTTTTGTGCTAAATTTTATAATAAAATCGTTATATACATTCAGTATTGATATAATATTATGTAATAATGTGAATAATTTACATATTATGATGGAATTATTGTAATTTATTGGCTACCATCAGTTATAAACACCTAGACAGTAAAGACCACAAAATGGCATCAAAAAGGGGCATCATAGTAACTGTAATCATCCTAGTAGCAATAACTGGGGCAAGTTTTGTCTTTTGGGTGGTTCCACAGGAAACGGGTTCTACCTTTGTCGTGACAGACTACAAAAGCCATCTAGACGGTGTAAAAAAGATTCAAGAGGTGCTAGAAGAGTCAATCGAGATAGAATTTCAGAGCATGATAAAAGGAGACACAACCCCAGAAGAGTACGTGTCTGCAACAGAGGCCACATCATCACAAGTCACAGCACAAATCTCAGAGTTTGTAAAATCAAAGCCACCTGAGGAGTGGCAGGAGAGTTATATCACATACATGGAGGCTCTTAGAACATTCAATCTATACATCATTGAGACTAGAATTGTCGCAAATGCGATTACAGAAGGGAGTGATATACTAGAACAAGACATACAGGAAGTAAATACACTAAAACAGGAATATCAAAAATTAATAGAGCAGTCTGACCAGTCAAGGCCCTAATTATCTAGTCACAAAACATAACTATAATATTTTCAATTGTTGGATATAGTTAAAAAGTTGGGGCATGCAGAGAATATTAGAATGTCACAGAGATCTGAAAAAGTTGAAAAGGATGTAAACGCATCTACTGCCAACAAACTGCTTGTAATATGCGTTGATAGAGACAATGATGTAGGAGAAAAGGCAGGCATAAGCACACCCATCATAGGAAGAGATGCATGTATAGAGGCAGCACAGAGACTAGCACTAGAAGACCCAGAAGATGCAGACTCTAACTCGATGTTTTCTGCAATAAAGACGTATGAGGATCTGATAAGCAAAGGGTATGAAGTAGAAGTAGTCACAGTAGCTGGAGTCAAGGATAGAGGGATACAGGCAGATGAAAAGATACTTGAAGAGACAAAAAAGGTACTAGCCGTATTTTCTGCAAACGGTGCAGTCATTGTTTCAGACGGCGAGGATGATGAGAGTGTAATTCCTGTAGTTCAAAACGTTCTGCCAGTCATATCAGTACAGAGAGTGGTAATGAGGGTAAGCAGAAGTGTAGAGTACTCTTACGCAGTGTTTGGCAAATATTTGAAGATGGTTGCCTATGATTCAAAGTACTCCAAGTTTTTTCTTGGTGTGCCGGGCATGTTATTATTAATTGGTGGAGTAGGCGCTATACTAGGACTTACTACGGAAATTTTTGCAGTACTAGTCAGCATACTAGGAGGTGCATTTCTTGTAAGAGCTTTTGATATAGACCGTGCATGGTCAAAGTGGTCCAAACCCACACCAATGGGATTCATTAGAATATTTGCACTAGTTGCAGGGATATTATTGATATTATCATCAGTCCCAGCAGGTATAGGCTCAATAGATAGTAATTTACTTGAAGATGATACAGAGTTAGTCTCAAAGATTACAGACAAGATAATTATTGGCCAGTTTGTAGCAGGTGCACTTCCGATACTCTGGATAGGCATGGGTGCAATATTTGCAGGCGTGTTGTTTAGCAACTGGATAGGCGGTGTGCCAAGACAGATAAGTGACATTCTAAGATTGGTGGTTCTAGGAGCACTATACCCTACAATATCACAGTTTACAAACATAATGATATATGATGAGAGCTCGTTTACGCTAATACCTCCACTCCTTGGAGGACTTGCAGCAACGCTGGTTTCTGCAACGATATTATTCAAAAAGTATAGAAAGAACAAGAATCAAGAAATGATATCAGACTGATGTCATACTGGCATCATGCTAGTATCATGCTAGTATCAAACGAGTATGGTACCATATCACAAAAGCAGTTCTAATATCTAGCATTTTGAAATATGTGCAGAGATATTCAAAGAAGATCAAAATAACACCATACCCTGAAACACTGATATTTCTAGGGAATGGTTTCACGTACACGGTGAATATGCTTGAGTAGAATAAAAGAGGCCATCTTAAAGACATCTGGCCTGTACAAGATTTACTCCAAGAGACTAGAAGATGAGATTCGTGGGGGAGATATTCCAAACCATGTTGCCATAATACTAGATGGGAACAGAAGATGGGCGCAAAAGCATCTGAGCATGCACAGAATCGGCCACTGGAGTGGAGCAAACACAGTAGAAAAACTCCTTGACTGGTGTGAAGAATTTGACATAAAGATAATCACACTGTATGCATTATCAGCTGAAAATATGTCAAGAAATGATGTAGAGCTTGAGCAACTATATGATTTGATACATGCTAGGCTGGAAAAGCTATATTGTGATCCAAAGATACACAGAAATAAAATGAGAGTAAAGGGGATAGGTAGGATTGACTTGTTGCCAGACTCTATCAAAAATGTTCTGGAAAGACTTGACGAGTCTACAAAAAACTATAACAGGCACTTTTTGAATATAGCACTTGCATACGGAGGACAAAATGAGATGGTCGATGCCATAAAAAAGATTGGCAGTAAAATTAGAGACGGCACACTACAAGTAGAAGAGATAGACAAAAGTGTGATAGAGTCAAATCTGTACACGTCACATTTGCCACAGTCAGCACCAGACATGATATTAAGAACTTCAGGTGAAAAGAGACTCAGTGGGTTTTTGATGTGGCAAAGTGCATACAGTGAGCTTGTATTCATAGACGTGTTTTGGCCAGAATTTAGAAAGATAGATTTGATGCGGGCAATCAGAACATTCCAAAAGAGGAACAGGAAGATGGGAAAATAACATGATTAAAGAGACATCTGCAGGTGTGGTGGTTTTCAGAATAGAGCAATCAAAAGTGCTGTACTTGTTGTTGAATTATCCAACAGGGCACTGGGACTTTGTAAAGGGAAAAACAGAAAAGGGCGAATCACTTGGAGAAACGGTAGTCAGAGAGGCAAAAGAAGAAACTGGTATATCAGATATCACATTTGTTGATGGCTTTGAGGAATGGGTTCGATACAGATTCCAGTACGAAGGAGAGCTGGTAAACAAAAAGGTTTTGTACTTTTTGGGCCAGACAAATACCAGTGACATTGTGCTATCTTTTGAGCACCTAGATTATGCATGGGTAGAATATCATGAGGCACTAAAAAAGATCACGTACAAAAACTCGAGAAATGTTCTTGCAAAGTCAAGAAAGTGGTTAAAGAGATACCCTAGTGTGCTAGAATCAGGAGTGATATCTGGGCACAAGTTGCCAAATCGGCGTCGTTGATGTGAAAATACTATGATGTGATACGGTACTGTGGTGTAGTGCATGTTATAGCACGTTAGTATGTGATGATGTGGTGGAATCCCTCTACCAATGCACCCTTTAACTTCAACTTTACGCTGTGGTATGTTAGGTTGTGATGGTGGTATGCAATCCTTCTAGTGCGGACTTTGGATTTGCATCATTTAGTATGGTTCTTCCCACAATCAAATAATCAGAGCCAGAAGATATGGTTCTAGACGGATCACCTCCCTGTGTTCCCACGCCAGGTGAAAATATACTCAGTTTTTTTTGCGATTTTTCTGCACAGTATCTAATGATGTCAGGAAATGTAGCTCCAACTATGATACCATCGACGCGGCTTGAGAGGGCCCATTCTAGGAACATTTGGTAGAGGTGCTGTTTTCCCCCTTGTGCTACTTTGAGATCATAAGCAATTCTGGCCTCTGGAGCACTCATGTGACAGAGGCTGATGACACCATGCTGTTGTTTGTGGGCAGATGCTGTTAATTTCTTTAGGCTTTCTGGCCCCATGATGGGATTTGCTATTACGGCATCAAAGCCCATATCCCACAGACGCTGTGTAGTGATTCGGTTTGTGTTGCCAATATCATTTAGTTTGATATCGGCAATTACCTGCAAGCCATATTCGTGTGCAGTGCAGTTGATTTTGGATATCTCTTTTTCTCCCAGTGGAAGTAGTAGATGAAAGTTTAGTTTTATTCCACACAGAAATGGGTGTAATGTACGGATGTTTTTCAGGGTATGCTTTTTCAGAGATGCAGATAGAACTGTATGATCATAGTCATTTGCAAGAATTATTCTCCCGCTTGTCCTAGAACGCCGGGAGAGTCTAGTTCGAAAGGTGTGCATAGTCAACCAATGGGTGAGTATCTTTGAGTCGTATGATTTTGGCGTACGCGTAGCCGTGTTCTGAAGGACCATCTACAAATGAGGGCTCGGCCCCGTTTGTTACTGAGAATTTTAAGAATGGTTTTTCTGGCTGATTGTCAAGTACGACGTGACAAAAATAAGAGTGCCCCTCATCATTAAAGTTCATAAATATGCCCATGAGCCACTTGTCATTTCTGGGGAACAAAAATAGTGGAAACTGGATCTCCTCAAACCCCCAAGTGAGCTTTGCAAGGCTAGAGAGATCCTCAAGCTCTATGGGCTGGTATCTATCAAGGGTTCCATTGCCCGGCCTCAGTGTAGATGGGAGTGATTTTATTCTTACTATAGGAGAGTATAGTTTGCTAGAGTCAGACGTGGAATCGACTATTGTTGATTCCTCCTTGCCACCCCTGAGCCCATAGCAGAGATAGTTTCCATTGCGTTCCAGCGGAGTAAAATAAACAATTGGTTTATCCCGGAGCACATCCATCTGAATTGAGAGAACCTTTCTTCCATCATGCTCGTGTAGAAATGAGACACGTGGTGCACGCTCTAGTGCACAAACAAGTCTAGAAAATTCCAGTGTAGAAGATAGTTGAATATATCGGGGTAAATTATCCACGTACGTTTTGCATGCACTGTTAAATTAAACTTATCCACATAGTCATGACTCTAGTCATTCATGATTTTAGCAGACTGTACATCTTCGCATGTATCATTATACACAACACCATCATAACCATTTTAATTTCGTGTGTAAACTCAAATGTAAGCAACTATAGCAGATTAAAGTTGAGGCCAGTCACAAAGAATCATTTAGGCACCAGTATGGTAAAGTATGCCATTTCATGTTAGAGTTAACTCTGGTCTTTTAGTTAATTCAGGCGTGAAATTTTAGCATTGTAGAAGGTTATCTAAAAAACCAACAAAATTACCTAAAAAAGTTTATAAAAACATTTTACCGTACAGCATTATGAATTGTGAAATAGTTAGATCCCCCCCCCATCGCGTGGGTATGTGTGCTTGCCACAGTAATCGCAATTTCATCTTTGAGCATAACCTTTGAAGATTCTTTTGCACAAACAGTATCCATGATTTCAGTATCACAAATCACCGATGATGGTTCACTTGTGCTTAATGGTGCAAATAAAATCACCTCATTTAAGATAGGCTCATCGACATATCTAGCTGTGGCATCATATGTGGATGACGGTGTTCAAATTCTCAGTGTTGATTCCGCAGGTACCGTAAGTGCCGTATCACAAATCACCGATGATGTTACACTTGAGCTTAATAGTGCCAGAGGAATAACCTCATTTAAGATAGGCTCATCTACGTATCTAGCTGTAGCATCAAACCTTGACAATGGTGTTCAAATTCTCAGTGTTAATTCCGCAGGTACCGTAAGTGCCGTATCACAAATCACCGATGATGCTACACTTGAGCTTGATGGTGCAAGCGCAATCACATCATTTAAGATAGGCTCATCGACATATCTAGCTGTAGTATCAGAAACTGATGACGGTGTTCAAATTCTCAGTGTTGATTCCGCAGGTACCGTAAGTGCCGTATCACAAATCACCGATGATGTTACACTTGAGCTT
>JAPOPJ010000086.1 GCA_026712925.1 Nitrososphaerota archaeon | reverse complement strand
TTCTTATCCACTCATCACCAAGTCTGTTTCATACATGGCCTGGCCTTGCAGTTGTAGTATAACCAGCATCAGATGCAGTTCACACAGATGATACTGCCATTATCTCCACCACACCAAATAACTATACCATGATATTTTTCCGTGTGTCATCATATCATAATTATTGACGAATCCAAGAGGGTTTTGATGATATTTTCACAAGTTGATGTTCTGCTCAATATATCACATATCTTGTGGTTTTTTGGTTTAGCACAAAAAATCCAAGTTTCCCTAATCATTCCATTTTGGTTTTTCAGGGTAAAATCCCATAATTTTCGCTACAGGTGGATTAACTGAATACCTTTCCAAATGTGTAGAAATAGTATCAAGTATACTGTAGATATAGAAAACCCACATCATAACACTTGACATTATACAATATACTGATCCACAATACACACAAAACATCAAAAGAATATCAACCCAGAGTCAGACATACTTGCATGACAACCCTAAAAAGCCAAATAAACTCAACACAATTATGAATTGTCAAAATAATACCTGTACTAATGTGGCCACACATACCGTCATGATGCCATCTAAAACAAAATCAATGTGTCTTTATCATGCAGTCCGGATATGTGATGCTACAATAGTCGGCCCGGCAGTATGTCAGTAGTGTAAAATCATGCCAGAGGATCACACTAGAAAATCATTCCAATATATCATTCAAATAAATCATTTTGAGGCATGACATCAATCGTGTCAAAACACACACAGTTAAGATACAATATACCAATACTTGTGATTAGTAAAAAGGTGTGAAAAGTGTGATTTACTTTACTTGTCTTTCTAGTTTCTTTCTGAGATTAGTGTTCTCTTTTAGCAGTTTGTCATTTTGAGCTCGGAGTGCCTCAACAGAATCATGCTCTGAATACATTGGATGCCCCGGCGGTATAATACCAGAACTCATTGAAAGTAATCCTGATGCATGTCTATGGTATAACTGCTGAAATGCCTGCAATCTGTTCCCATTTAGCCCTGCACCACTAGCAAGCCTCTCCTTGTTTGAATCCTGATAAATCCTAAACATTGGGTGCTGTATCCCCGGAGGAAGTCTTGGAAACTGAAATGCTGTTGGAGGCATGTCAGGATGCACCCCATATAGTGCCTTTAAATGCTCAACTACGTGGTCAACCATACCAAGAGGGGCATTTTAGGAGTATTTTTGCCTTCTCTTTGGAGATATGGGTCATTTGTGCCTAGGCACTAGTTATACTGTATAGTAAGATCTGATTTATCTTTGCTCAATTAGAGTTGATCGCAGATCCTTATAGATTCATAATCTTGATCGCATATAGCATGGATCAGAGAAAAAAATGCCTAAAATGCAAGAAAATGATCAAAGATAACGACTTGCACAAGATAGTCATTTATGTGGTAGGGGAAAGGTTCACAGAACACCACTATGAACACGTAGAATGCCCTGGAAAATTTACCACCTAGCCGATATACTCGTAGACTTTGTAGATTTCACCAGTATGCCTTGATCGGTATCGCCATTTATTGGCATCAAATGTGATCGCTTTAAAGTCCTTTTGTGATTCTGGGTGAAGTCTCTGAAAGACATCAGTCCCAATTAAAATCTGATTTGGCTTTGCCATGGCTTGAATTTTTGACGCTATATTCATTGCCGGTCCTATCAGGTCAATGTGTGAAGAATCAGGATGTGAGCCATACCTTAATACGATACTCTGCCCATAGTCTAGTCCTATCTTTGCCATCAAGTCAGGATAGTCATACTGGTTTAGAATTGGGTTTATGCCGTTTTTAATTACATCATTCATTGACTTTGCACAATTAACTGCACTATCTGCGGCTTGGAGCGAGTTCTCTTCGGCTACAAAGTATCCAATTACTGCATCACCTACAAACTTTAGTACAAAGCCTCCGTGATGTCGTACTACTGTTGCCATTTCTTGTGAGAATGCACTGATTATTATGGCAAGTTTTTCCACTGGAAGTTCTAGAGTCATGGTTGTAGAGCCTACAAGGTCCACATACAGCACCATTAGATTCAGCTTTGAAAAGACATTCTTTCTCAGAAATTGTTCAGACTCGTCTGTAATTCCAGTGTATTTGTAACCTTTTTTTAGTGCTGCCCAGACCCGCTTTTGTGTCTCTAGTATCATGGTTTCATAATCAGTTATCTTTTCACCCTCACGGGATAACATCTTATTTATGATAGAGTTTTCATCCCGGCTATTTTGTGTATTATTTGGATTTTGTGTCTTTTCTGTCATGTAATCACCTCAATCTAGTGGAAAGTCCACTCCGCACGATTTGCACTTTCCTCTATTACCGTTATAGTCCCTGCTGTAATACTGTACAATAAGAGCACCACAGTGTTCACAGTCAAGTTTTGTTTTTGACATGATGTATTTAGAATTATTTTTCTATTTAAGAGCATAGTGTAAAGTTTAATGCTGGTATGATATATGTTAGTCTGTGAGGTTAAGTAAGGACTCATCTGGTGAGTTTCTGGGCATGCTTGGCAAAAAAATCCAAGATATGGAGGATGCATTTTTAAAATTGATGAAAAACGCCACACATACAGTACCTGTCAAGGTCATGCTAGGCGACTCTACAGTTACAGAACAAAATACCTTTGATCCAAGTCTGGTAAATACTGCCCTACAAGGCGTGCTAACAGGCCTAAAGGGATGGACCATTCAAGGTGTATCTTCTACAAATAATGAGGATATTAGGCGTATTTTCCTTAAATTTGAGAAAATGGTAGGAAATTACCTCATATCATGTCACATGTCAGTACAGTTTCATGTATTGCTCTATTATAGGCCAGACCAGAGAGTAATTCAATGCCAAAAAGAGCTCTCAGGTATAGTTGATACAACAAAGGATGCAGAACAGCAAATCTCAGAAAATAGTGATCAGTTCATACTATACAAGCTCAAAGAAATGGGGTGTACAGACCTTGGTCACCAAGCACTCTTTGAGACACTCTACAAAAATGATGAACTTCGAGAAAAGATATCCAAAGAGATAGAAAATACTACAGATACGGACTTTCAATCATTACAGGAAAAAAAGAACAAACTCCTTGCAGAGTTGGATTCACTACTACTAGAGACATACCAAGTATCTCAAGTGCTCATTGATGATTCAAGACTAGTTACCGGGGAGGAGGGATTTTTATTTACAATAGATATGGAGCATGTCAAGAATAATACAAAACATGGTACATTTGATTACAAAAAGATTTCAAATGATACGAGAGCAGATATTGCAAAAAATTTGGATGATTTGCTTGCCGTGCTAAATAGTAATTAATTTGAATATCCATACATCATACATATTTGGATAGGATGGGATTGCGGGTAGTATAGTATGATGATATATGTTGTGTGATTGTGTTGTGATGTGTGGTGTAATGATGGGATGGTGTTGTGATGTGTGGTGTAATGATGGGATGGTGCGTGTTGTGTGATGATGTTATGATGGGATGGTGTGTAGAATGTGTGATGTGTTAGAACAGATAAAATATTGTGAAATCCATATCATCAGAAATAGACCTGACAATCATACAAACAGTATGAGTGTGAACAGTGCAATATAGAATCATTCAGTACACATTACAAACAGATGATTATATCAGAAACAAACAAAATTTCAAACTATACAACATGCTTTGCACAAATTTGAATAATTCTATGTAGTGATAATATTTTAGCACTGCATAGATAGCAATAAGTAAATTACAATTCAGCATGTGCAAAATCACGTTTGCAATTTCTAGTCAGGATGTAATGCCAGACATCACAGTTAGAGATTATACAGTTAGAAATCATGTATGATGAAAATCTAAAAACTGTACCTAAAGAAATTTCAACGTTTACGGTTTTTTGGGAATTTTTTCAAAACTACATAACCATAGTCTTTTGCGTTTGAATAATGTCTAGATATGTCATGAGAATCAAAGTTTAGAGTATCGAGTGATTTTTCTAGTCCGCGAATGTCATTTTTGTGCATGTGATTACGGTTGATGAGTTTGTCAATATAATATTCTGGTGGAAGGTGCCCCAGTTTTTCACAGTTACACTTTTGGCAAGCAAGTACAAGATTCCAAAGATTAGTGTCTGCGATATAGTCAAATGGTAACACATGATCAACGTGGGTTTTTTTAGAATCTAGTCTGTATCCACAATAAAAACAGTCTGGCTCAAACGGTGTTAGGACATTTCTGTATTTGGCTTGATTCCTTGGACCATCTACAATACCCTCTATCTTTTTTACCAGATTTGGAACTCCCAAGTTACGTCGCTCAATGAAGCGTATCCATTCAAGAATGGTTGACTTGTACAAGGGGGCAAAATTTTCCTTTAAAAATTCCATCGCATTTACATTTAATAGTATTCCGCCATGTGGATCAGTTGTTGCATTACCTGATGTATGATGGTGTTTAGCAAAATAATCATAAAACATTTTTTCTTCCAAACCATTAACTGACTGAAATCTATGAATGACATCCTTTCTGCATACAGCTGCGATTTGTTTTCTGCACCGTTCTACCTTTTCATGATATTTTATGCACATATCATCAAATTTTAATGGGTATGTTTTGTTTGGAAATTCCTTGCGAATTATTGTTATAATTTTTGGATTCTGGTTTTTTGGACCTTGGCGTAGCCGTGACTTGCATTCTTGCAACCAATAATACTTGAAGAAACAATCTGCAATGTTTTGATATGTGACTATAACAGATGTGGAATCACGGCTGTGCTCCAAGAGGAATCTAGCTAGGGCAAATTTGTAGGTGTTGTTTTTCCCCATTTTGTCCCGGAGTATTTCAATAAATCGACTACGAAATTCAGAATCAGAATATTCTGCAAATTCCATTGCTGTTTTAATTGGCTACAACAAGTTAAGGCTTTCTCACATGGTATTTGTTTAGATGCTGTAAAAAGATAGCACATATTATTTAGACACATGCCAACTCTACCATTAGACCACACACATAGCATTTTGTGAGAATATGCACTAATGCGCTCAGGAGTGATTACTGAGGATATGAAAATGTGTGTGATTGTTGGTGTATTTTGCACAAGATGTAAACTAGCACCATATGTACAAAGCCAACACTGCATCACAATACAACTAGAATACTACATTACAGCAACACATACAAGCTGTGCCTATTTTACTAGTTGCCGGTTTTGTAGCTCTAGTAGTTGTTCGTCAATCTCTTCTTCTGTTTCGCCACCATAAGAGACTAGAATCCTGTCATCTTCGGATATTTCATAATCTCTAATATCATCAACAGGTTCGCCATTGATGAAGAATTTTAATGAATATGTTTCATTTGTACAGTATTCTCTGCCATCCTGGAATATGTAGCATTGATCATCAAGACCCAGACTCAAACTTTCAAACAAATACCCAAGTGTTACTCCCGTAGCATGTTTATGGATAGTTGATCCATCATTTCCCTCAAAGTGTATCCAAGGTGATTTTATCTGGTATGATGGAGCAGAAAAGTCAAACGGATCTCCAAATATCTTTACAAGGATTCCAGCGTGTGCATGGTCACTTCCCAATACGCCTGCATTTTCAGGCCCACCCGGAACTGTCTCATCCATGGTGACAAATATCCAGCCAGCATATCCAACAATAACTGCAATAACTCCTAGAATACCTGCGGCAATCAGCTTTTGCTTTGTCTGTGAGGCTGAGCGCTTTTCTGCATAGTTCTTACGCTTTTGCTCCCGCTCACGCCTTTCCTTCCGTCCCATGAAATAACATTCCAAAAATAGCCCTAATTAACTGTTCAAAGAAAATGCATTATTCAACAAACCTTGCAGACAAGTCATGTGGCAGTATCATGCGGGTATATCGTGTGTACATTGTATGTGTACATTGTATGTACGCATTGTATGGGTGTGCCGTGTGGCTATATCATACGAGCGTATCATACGAGCGTATCATAGCCGCACCAATACAATAGATTCCGGGCACATCACACCATCAGATAGTCATACAGTAGTGTAACTAGTATTACAGATGATGTTTTGGGCATGATAACAAATCAAACACCAAAATGACCATGCAAGCAAATCTAACAAATCGCAACCATACATTCAGGATTCTTTTTATAACAACAACACTTCCTAGAGTCGTGCAGTACTTTCAAGCCCTAA
>JAPOPJ010000089.1 GCA_026712925.1 Nitrososphaerota archaeon | reverse complement strand
TACGGATCTTGCCATCACGCCAAACAATACACACTACATGCAAGATGGATACTAACACAGGCATGTATGCCTAGATGCTGGCATGAATACGTGCGTAGTTACTACATGTTGCTGTATATTCTGCCATATATTCTGCGGCATGTTCAACATCACATAATAGCCACAGCAGACAACAAATTTGATAACTGATCAGATTCATAAAGTTGATGATACTTCTGGTCATGATGATAATTTTTCCAGTAACGGATATTTGTGTGTCATTTGTCTGCGCGGCTTAGGGTGTGATGATATAACATGAGATGTGTGTGTGATATTGCACCCTCAAGCTACTAACAGGGTTGGTTTGACACGAGGTAGAATTGATTTTGCCTTGCCTAACAGGCAGTCTTGCAACAACTGATAGAAATTCTTTAGTGCTATCTAACAAACTCTAACATTGTATCTACTTTTTCTGCCGCTCTTTTTTTTGGTGATGTGTTGGAGTGTGTGCTAGATTCTGTAAGAGAGATATTATGAGCTATGTCATTGCCTGCACCACCGGTTAGCACGTTATACAACTCGATGAGTTTGTCGTATTTTGCCTCAAGCTGTAAATATTTTTCTTTTAGTTCCTTGTTTTTAGTTGTCATCTATTCCCCATCAGGCAGAACGCTTGTTATTCTTTTGTCTGAATGTTTTAAAATTACATGACTTCCCTTTTTGCGTTTAATTACAAATCCTTGCTTAACAAGGAATCGTACTAGTTTACCACCGGAAGTTACAGGAAGAGACACTAGAGGACTCTTCTTAATGAGATACTAAATTCTTTGTCTTTTCCCAACTCTTCTCTCATGAGACTAACTGCCCCTACAACATTTTTTTCTGTATCATCCATGGACTTGCCTTGTGTAATAACATTAATTTCTGCACATTTTGCAATAATCATTCCATCTTCACCATCTTCCAAGGTAACTATATGATGATCTCTAAGATTATGTTTCATTTCAGTATTTCTTGGATACACGAAAATATTTTCTGAGGAATGATGATCTAGATAATTTAATTAATTTTTCATGTTAGTTATATCACTAGATGTTATTATAACTTTTTGAATTTTAAACTTTGTGTCCTAAATTCTCCTTACACAGACACTCATCTGTACAACTCTGCTTACGTCACCATCTTGCCCCTTTTATGACCAGAAATATCATCAACTTCTTAAACCTAATCAGTTACCAAATTTGTTACACTCTAGAACTTCATTTGCTGAAAAATGCCCCATAACATCATCCAAAGCTTGCCTACCAAGATATTGCATGCTTCAAAAAAACTAGAGTGGGGTCATGGTGTCAATCAGTCTTGCATTAGTCACATGGCCGCTACTTTCCTGTATTTCAAGGTCAACTGTATACTTTAGGCCGCTTAGCATAAAGTTTACTTGGACATCCCATGCCTCTCTTGGCCCCTTTTCAGGCATTTGGAATGTCTCATTGACCCTAAAGTCTGACACCTCGCCATACAGTGAGTTGATCACTCTTCGCGACTCCCTTTCTATATCTTCAGGTGTTGAAACACGCGTCATACTGTAAAGATGTGGCTGTGAGATATAAGAATTTTGGATTGATGTGGTTATACGAGTTTGGTACAAGTTTGGTACAAGTTTGGTACAATGCCTGCATTGTTGTATCTTGATTGCATTCCTGCAAGTATAATGTGCCAAAAAATCAAAAGATACCGTCATGTCAAGTTGTACAGATACCAGTCAAACATGTCAAGTTGTACAGATACCAGCCACGAAAACCAAATCTAGTATGCGTGCTGAATCATATCATCTGAATCATATCATCTGAATCATATCATCTGAATCATATCATCTGAATCATATCACCGGTTATGCAAGTCTACCTGTGATTTACATCACAAAACACACAAACTGCTAGGAATTATTGTATCTACTCAGGTCTGTTTTGTTTT
>JAPOPJ010000092.1 GCA_026712925.1 Nitrososphaerota archaeon | reverse complement strand
CATAATCTCCGGTCTTGTAAACCTGAAATTACTCTGGGGAAAAATAGACCATACCCCACCGACCTCTGGCAAGTGGGAAACTGTAATTGATTGGGACAAGGATTCATCTGCAAACACTGCTCCACTCCAATCCAACTCACAGGCATAATATTCATCGCAGATAATAGCCCATTTTAGTGACTTTTTGTCAGTATTGTTACGGTATAGTCGATTTTTAACTGCATTTACTATGTTGGGGTTTGTATGTGGTTTGTATCACTGAATCTATCTGATAACCATATCTTGGCAAATGATCAAGTCATGGAATTAATTATACTAAAATTGACTTTTTTAGAAAATGAGGGGATTACGCATATCATCTAATGATTCCCTCATCAATCAAAAAAACCATTGCACTAACAAAATCCTCATCTGAGACAGCACCATCATACCACCAGCTTGAAAGAATCTTCACCCAGGATGGAATATGCTCGGCATCCTTGCCTGTCTGCTCCTGTGATAGTATGATCTGCTTTTCAACCAGAAAGCGTATATCCTCTAGAAATTCCGAATCTGATATTTTATCATCAGACCACCATTGTGCAGTTGTCTTGACCCACTGTGGCACTAGTGGGAGTTCTTCAGGAAGTCCCTCCTCAAATCCAGATATTTCCAGTACAAACTGAGACGTAGGCCCTACAGAAAAAGCCACATGAACCATCCCCAGCTCATCAATGCTCTGTATGAATTTGACTGGCTTGTCATCAAATGTAACAGAAAACTCTTCATCTCCAGATATCGGAACGAACTCAAAATTCGCGTACGTCTCTAACGGATAGCTGTTGTATGCTCGCATTGTAAGGGATGTCCCATTATCATCAAACTCTGCTGCAGAAAACCATGCACCAGAATCATACCTAAAGTCAAACTTGCCGCCGTTTTTCTCCACTGTAAATGGTATTACTGTAGTATCTACTGGGGCAAAGCAGCTATAATACAGAATCTCGTCTGTAATTGAGGGATCAGGATACATTGAAAACTCTACTATATCACCGGGTTCAATACTTTTAATCATCTCAATATTTTGAACCACATCTAGTGGGGAGTTATATCCATACACTACAGCATGTATAGTTGGAAACCAGATAGTATCATTGCCGGTATTTTGGATTCTTCCAGTCAGATGTCCATCATCATGTTTTATGAGGGTATGATCATATAGAACTTTGAGTTGTACCGGTGAATGTTTTGTTTTGACAAAAGATACACTAGCATCAAGTAATAGTGGAGAATAGTTCTGCATTTCTGGGAATTTGACTTTGAATGGAACCTCCCCATGTGCAGGAACTGGGACATGTGTTATCGTGTTATATAATGTCTGAGTGCCATCAGATATGGGTATTGTTATAGTAGGTAGTATGGCAAAGCTGTTTTCATTTTTTACATTTCCTACTACTGTATATACTCCGTTTGAATCAAAGTAGCCAAAGTATTCTTGTTCTAGTATGTACACTTTTGCTACAACATCCGATGGCAAAAGTATCAAGAGTGATGCAACTACAAACAGTAACAAAATCACATGGGGTTTAGTAAGTATCATGCCACATTCTCCACACATATTTGGAGTTTGCATCATAGAGTACTCCATCATGATTTATGTGTACTTTGCCATATATTGTAGTTTATCTACACATGCAAGTATCTAGATTTAATTTAGAACAAGTCTGTTGAGCCTTCTCTTGTCATGGACATTTTTTACAAAGAACAGTGATGTTGCAACAATTCCCATTGCAATTAACGGGGAGGCAATTTCGGCGTACCTTATATCAGATGAGTTGGTAGCAGGCGGTGGTGCAGGAAATAGTATAGTCTTTTTGATAGTAGCTAGCTTATTTCCCTGTTGCTCAACAAACCACACATTTCCCTCGTTATCATTTGTGGTGAATTGTGCAAACGACTCGGCAGTAGGAATATCTACCTGAATTACCGAGTCATTATCAGGATCATACACTGCCATACTATCTATGGTGTGCAATGCAATCCAAATGTTCCCATACACATCAAATGACATACCATACGGAAGCGCATCTTCATCTGGTATTAGTATCCTCTCAAATGTTTCCAATATGGGATCAAATCTAGCTATACCAGAGCCTGTATGCTCAGAGACCCAGACACTGCCATCATTCCCGAAAAGCAATGCCTCAGGGGACTGGAGTGGTACATCAGGCTCAAACTCCCTCAGTTCATTATTTTCTGGGTCGATGTATCCGATTCTGCCCTTACCAGACTCTGTAAACCATATCATTCCATTGTTGTCAATGCCCAGTGCAAATGGTAGTGATTCTTTATCTGGTAGTCTGATCTCCTCAAATGTACCCTGCACCTGATCATATCTGAGAATGACATCTTTGTTTATTACTGCTATCCAAATGTCTCCATCTTGACCGGCTTGAATTGCAGTTGCCGTGTTTTTAGATATTGCAGGTGCTAGTTGAGGCAGGCTGATTCGAGTTATCTCGTTTGTGACAGGTTCTATAAACCCAATCTGGTTTCCAGGCGGGTCGGTAAACCATACTTTTCCCTCATGGTCTATTGTAAGCCAGACAGATGTAACACCATCATATGAGAATGATTCAAACTCGCCAGAGTTAATCGAGTACTTCCAAAGTCTTGGCGCAGATGGATCACTTATCCAGATAGAGTCCTTCCCATCAAAGAGTGGATAGAGTGGCTTTGAGGGTACAGGTAATTCATACTCTACCACGTCAAACCTCATATCTGTCAGTCTTGGCTTGATTAGTAAATCAAGTAGTATTGATTCATTTGCATTCTCTGTTCTGTTGGCATCCACTTCTACCTGCCATACTCCTGAGAATCCAAACTGCAACTGACCTGCAAATTCGTCCGGACCGCCGTCCTCCAATTTTTGAATCTGAACCTGTATAGGTGAGATGTTCCTTTGTGGATTTGATACCTTGACTTTTAATTCATCAAGATCAGAAAGCGGATTGCCATCAGAGTCACTCACCTTGACATGAATTGAGTTGTTTCCGCTTGCAAATGGTTCTATTATTACATCAAATTTTGCATTTTCAGAAAATGCTGTTGTGCTAAAGCCGTAAACTATATCCTGTGCATCGGCTCTTTGTATCTCTCCTGCAGGTAGGGTTCCGTTTGCAAGCAGTGCTACAGCACCTAACAAAAGTACACCAAGTGCTACATCTACCTTTAGCGACCTACGCAATCGCCGATGTATGAAAAATGATCTAGTACCTACAGACCGTTCCACAGATTTTTGAAGTAGTTGGGAAAAACCCCCAATACCTACCATGACAGCAGCTATTGCTATCTTTGCCATGATTAGCTTGCCGTACGTTGACTCTACAATGAGTGTTACATCACTTTCCAAAAACCACATCAGTGTAGGACCGGTTATAATGACTAGTCCCACTGCAACTACAAATGCAATAGAAAATCTTGGAATTACAACCAAGGACATTCTCTCTTTCTTGTCTGAATCCAGCTTTGAGAATGTAGGTAGAAGCGCAAATGCAAAGAAGATGATTCCACCTATCCATATTGCTGCCACCAAGTTGTGCATATAATCTAAAATTATAGCAGCTGGCTGCTCGCTTGCAGCACCATGCCCAATCATGGTTGTAGTGCCAATCAGGACAAGTGACAAAACCAGCATGGGAATCTGGTTTGCCTTTGTAAGATATTTTTTCCTCTCCAACCAGAACCACACTACTAAAAGAGCTACTGTAACTGACATTCGGATTAGCCATGTAGTACCAAATGTGGTCTGTATTACATCAAGTACAGATGATTCTAATCGCATTATCTGTACTGCCAGCATTATAATGTTTGATGCTACCACTAGTACTAGACCAACACCGGTAACTGACATGAATTTTCCATGATATGTATGGTTTAGCTTTTCAAGATCGTTTCGGATTAGCTGTTTGTTCTGCGTCCCCCAGATTAGTAGCGAGGCCATCACTGCGCCAAGTATTATAGTCTGACCCACAAGTCCAGGAAATCTTGACCCCGCTTCTGGAAAAAATATAGTATCAGATATGTCTTGGCTTGCTACTAGTTCAGGCTCTAGTATTACATCCCCTACTGCAAATACAAACGCATACGGCACAAGATGTCCATCAACATTTGAGAGGACCTTGTGCGCTACAGTGTATATTCCATCCTCTAGGGGCGGAGTGCTTACTACAAGGGAGCTATCACTTTCATGGTATCTGGTATCTTTGTTATCTATCTGATTGCCATTGCTATCAAAAACCTTGATTGAGCTAAAGTCAAGATCTACAGACTCTGTATATATCACATATACCTCTGTAATACCGACTGATGCATTAGATAACGAGTCTGGGCTAGACTCTAAAACAAACGGATGCGCTGTTGCATGTGGAATAGAGATTGCTAACAAGATCACAGATAGTAAAAACAATTTTTTCATTTGTTTAACATACAGTTGCAGATAATTTAACTGTGAGCGACAAAATTGTGGTATGATATTAATCTGGCAGTATGTATGATGCCCCGCACCAAATTACCTTGGTATTTGCTAATTTTATGACTATACTGTTAGATAAATTCTAGGTGTGCATGCTAGGTATAGTGGTTTTCTCAAACCAACAATTCCACAGATAATTATTCCCAAGATATGATAGATTTAATGCACATACTCTGATGTGTTTTGATTTTAGATGATTTTGTGTGTTGTGTTTACCTAGACAAACACTATCTGAATATGCCTGTAAAGCAAAGATAATAATGCGTCATGAGAAAGCGTGGATTATGAGGATTATGATGCTTGCAACAATGATGTTTGCAACAGTACTCCTTTCTGCATCCTTTGTATCCCAAGCATATGCGCATGAAACTGTAAGCGTAGAACAGTATGATATTGAAGTAGGTTGGGGAACAGAGCCACCCGTAGTAGGGATACGGAATAATATCGTACTCAAAGTGACCGAGTCAAGTGAGACTGCCAATACGTTTGTTGGTGTCAAGGATGCATTCCGCAACCTTGAGACTATGGCAATATTTGGAGGTATAACAAAGAACATCGACATCAATTCTGACTCTAGACTTGGATACTATTACTCACCGATAATTCCAACCAAGACAGGTTCATACGAGATTGGAATAAAAGGCGAGCTTAACGGCACGCCAGTTGATGTACAAGTAGCAATTGAAGACGTTGAGAGTACTGCCATACTAGACTTTCCCCCGACAGGGGGCACTTCAAACCAAGACATTGCCGCACTAAAAAATGCAATCACATCCATTCAGCGAGATGTATCAGATATACAATCAGGTTCTGGAATCAAGGTTGCCGACAGTGGTGCATCATACGATCTAGCAGTGCTTGGACTATCAATAGCATCAGCAGCAATAATACTAGCAGTCATATCTTTGGTAAAAAGAAAATAGGTAACTGCTCACATCCATACTTTTGCAAACACAAAACCTACACATATTTTCTCTCTCATGCAACATACAATCTTGGAACGTAAACAGATATGAAAATAGAGTTATCATGAAGCCCGGTGTATGATTTCTTTGTTCTATATGATAAAGAAAAGAGGTAACTGCTCACATTAAGTTTGTCTGCATATGGAGCAAGATAATGCTGGCTTTGCATTTAGTATAGATGTGAACAGTTACAAAAAGAGTTTTTCCTAAAGTCTTGGAATTACTCTGGATTTTGCAGTTATGGCTATAATGCTTATGATTGCAACGCCTAGTACCATCATTGCGATTGTTCCAAATTCAGGTACAATTTGTGTGAATGTCACTACTTCGTTGGTTGGGCCAGATATCTCATCAACTCCAAATCCTTGGAATGTGATCATTACATCTATCGGATCAGAAGAGGGTAACGCTGAGGTCATGTGCTCTTGTTTTCCATCATGATTGTGTACACCCATATCACTTAGGACTTGAGCACCATTTTGCATTACCGCAAGGTCATAGTTGACATGCATTGAATCCATAAACTTGACTGTAATCTTTAACATCTCACCTGCCATGGGTTCTG
>JAPOPJ010000146.1 GCA_026712925.1 Nitrososphaerota archaeon | reverse complement strand
TGGTAATCTTTGTAATCTGCTCCACAAGGTTCTTGCTTGTCTGCATTCTGCCTGCTGTATCAATCAAGACACAGTTTGTCCTGTGTGATTTTGCATACAAAACTGCATCTCTTGCCACCGCTGCTGGATCAGAATTATAATTTTGTGCCACAAGTTTTAGATTCAACTTGTTAGTATGACCTCGAAGCTGCTCAATAGCACCTGCCCGGAATGTATCGGCCGCAGCTACTACAACTGAGAATTTTGCCTCCTGCAACATGTATGCAATTTTTGCAAGTGATGTAGTCTTGCCGGTTCCATTTATTCCCACAAACAATATTAAAAACGGCTCACCCATATTTTTTTTTGCATTAATCAACTCTACAAGATTAACACTCCCTGCTGTATCAAACAGTGAAGATATACTTGAAATCAAATTGTCCTTGATGAATTTTTCAATATTGTTTTTATCCACCTTGGAACCTACCAGCCTACTTTTCAAATCAGATTTTATCGTATCTACCACCTCGCTTGCAACATCAGATTCTAATAGAGATATCTCCAACTCAAAAAGAACATCCTCAATATCCTTATCCTTGAGTTCTTTTTCACCGAGGCTTTTTGCAGCAGATGAAAATGCGCTACGAAGTTTGTCAAACATTGCCTGGACCTGGTCTTGGTGCCCCGGCCTGCATTAACTGATTTAATTGGGCTTTTCCCTGTTCTAGTCTTGCTGCAATTTCTTGCTTTTTGGCACTAGTATCCTGCACTGCAACTTGGATCTCTTTGATACGTGCCTCTAGGTAATTTACAGCAGAATCAGAATCTTTTTCCAACGCTATGCCGGCCCCGATACTCAGAAAAACTGTATCTTTTGATGAAATCTTGCTTTGCACGTATGATCCTAATCCTACAGGTACTAGAGTTTCTGAATCTGGTTTTTCTTTTAATGCATTTATGGAATCTATTGCGGCAGTTGCCTCACGCAGTACAGAGATTAGTGCATTCTCTCTTTGAGCCAAGTTATTAAAATATGCCTCCATGGCCTGCATCTCTTGTATGAACTGCCTTGCATTCTCCTCACTCATGTACACAAAAGCACATGTGGCAGGTTATAAATTAATTCAGTCAAAAAAAAAATAAAAAATAGTGCTAAACCGTGGAAAATCTACTAGCTACCTCGTCCCAATTAACCACATTCCACCATGCAGCGATGTAGTCTGGTCTCTTGTTTTGGTATTTTAGATAGTACGCATGTTCCCATACATCGCAACCCAGCAGTGGAACCAATCCTACAGTGTATGGATTAGTCTGGTTTGGCAGTGACTTGTACTCCATCTTGCTAGTTTTCAAATTGTACACAAGCCAACCCCAACCGCTACCTTGGATTACAGCAGTATTTGACGAGAATTTCTCCTTAAAGCTAGAAAAGCTGCCAAATGCCGCATCTATTGCGTCTTCAACTGCTCCTCCGGGCTCCCCGCCACCGTTTGGCTTCATGGATTTCCAAAACAGTTCGTGGTTGTAATAACCGCCACCATTAAAGTTGATTGCGCTCTTTTTCTCATCCGGGTAGGACTCGACATTAGACACAACATCCATAATAGCCAAGTTTTGAAGATCAGAAGGACAGCCTTCTAGTGCGGCATTGAGTTTGTCAGTGTATGCTTGGTGATGTTTTGTGTGATGGATTTCCATGGTTTTCGCATCAATATATGGCTCTAATGCATCATATGCATAGGGCAACTTTGGAAGTTCGTGTTTGCTCATAGGAAATGATGAATGCTTATTCCATTTATTGCTTTACAAACAGTTGGTTTTTACTTCTTTACCGTATAGAGATATGGTGAGGTTTGTATTTAGTGCTACCACGGCTTTGCTAGCCTTGATAGTTATAGTACAGGGAGTTGCCCATGATGACGTATTTCAGACATATCTTGACAAAAGTGTCCCGTTTGTAGGCACGAACACACCTATAACTGAAGGCATTGATGGTAGTGGGATAATAGTTGCAGTGATTGATACTGGTGTTGACTATAACCATCCAGATCTGTTAGGTTGGGGTAGTGATGGAAAAGTAATTGGCGGATACAACTTTATCAACGAAGATGACCTGCCAATTGACACAAACGGTCATGGTACTCAAGTTGCAGGAGTAATTGCCGCAGATGGAAACATAACAGGAGTTGCACCAAAGGCAAAGATCCTAGCATACAAAGTTTCTGAGGACGGCAAAGGTGTCTCATCAGATCTTATAATCAGAGCAATAGACAAAGCAATAGAGGACGGTGCAGACATTATCAATATCAGCCTTGGAATAAACAAAACCAACACAAAGATTGACCGTGCAGTAAACAAAGCACTTGAGCATGAAATACTAGTAGTTACCGCAGCAGGTAATGACGGGCCAGAACCAGGCTCCATTGGAAGTCCAGGAAGGAATCAAGGCTCCATGACAGTAGGTGCTACATACAACAATCTTGCATCAAGTCTAGTTGCAACACTTGACTTGGGCGATTCTCAATATACAGTAATTCCAATGGTCGGCTCATCAAAGCTTGATGAGCCCATAATTTCTGAAATTATCTTTGCAGGCCATGCAAGTTCAAATGATATGATAAACATTGATGCTAGTGGTAAAATTTTACTTGCAGAAAGAGGAAGTGTGGGAGATGAGATTTTATATTTTTCAGCCAAGGAGGAAAATTCTGCAAATGCTGGAGCATCAGCACTAATAGTGTACAATAATGAGCCAGGAATATTTCTTGGAGAGTTGACACATCAGTTTGTAGATGAAAATTATCAGCCTAAAATTCCCGTAGTATCTATGGATAGAAAAGACGGATTAGAAATAAAAGACATGCTAACAGAATCAAGACAAGCAAGTCTGCATCTGTTTTACAATCCTGATTTTGTTGCGCATTTTAGCTCAAGAGGTCCGGTCTCACCATTTTACATAAAGCCAGATATTGTAGCTCCGGGCGCATACATAAACACTACCCAAAATAATGCAGGGTATAACTTTACAAGTGGAACAAGTTATGCCACACCACATGTAAGCGGAGCAGCTGCACTTTTAATGCAAAAAAATCCTGACATTCACAACCACGAGATAAGATCACTTCTCATGACTACTGCAAGACCAGTATCAGATGCATACGGTAATAGCTTTCCCATAAGCGCCTCTGGCGCAGGCAGACTAGATATAGCAAAAGCATTTGAGGCACAATTAATAATACAACCACCAAACTTTGTGGCAAACTTGTCTTCATTTGAGCCCACGGCACAAAAAGACCTAAAGTTAGAACCAATTAAGGGAATATTAGAAGGTACAACCATACTATTTGATGGTCCAGAGTTTATCGAGTTTACCGGAAGTTTAGAACAAGATACACTAAATGTAAGACTTGATGCAATAGGAGATAGCTATGGAGACCACGAAGCAAAAATTAGAATCATTCATGGTGGAATAGATTATGTAGTCCCAGTACTAATCCACTACACTAAAGGAATGGTTCATTCCAGCATACATGATAATATGCTATACTTTGAGATAAATCATCCAGACCAATGGAGTTTTGCAAAAATCTCAGCCACAAATAGTCAAGATGGAAAAATACAGACTGCATCTGCAACCCCGGAAAGACAGGCAGTGATTCCCATCAGAGAGAATGGCAATTACTGGATTGAAGCAAAAATTAGAATAGATGGTAAAACACATAGTGCATTTGATTCCATTACAGTAAGCGATATACCTAAGGATATGGTCAACACAGACATTACAAATATGGCAGATATTCCTGAAAAACAAGTCGCAATAATTTCAGGAATTGTTCTAGTAATAGGATTAATCGGACTATTCATTCAGAGAAAGACTAGCAGGCAGGCTTTGGCCCCGCGGCAATTACCTCAGGCTCCGCACTACTAAACTTTGCAAAATTATCCACAAACATCTGTGCTAGTTTTTTTGCAGAAAGATCATACGAATCCTTGTCAACCCACGTATTTTTTGGGTTCAAAATCTCAGATGGAACACCGGGTACATCAGCAGGAACATCCAAATTAAACAAGTCATTGTGTATATACCGGACATTATCCAATGCACCAGTCAGTGCGGCAGTAACCATAGCCCTACTAAACATTATCTTGATTCTTTTTCCCACGCCGTACGGTCCGCCTGACCAGCCAGTATTAACCAAATATACAACAGTATTGTGCTGGTTGATTTTTTCCCCGAGTAGTTTGGCATAGTCTGATGCCCGTCTAGGCATAAATGGCGCGCCAAAGCATTCTGAAAAGACTGACTTTGGCTCCTTTATTCCCCTTTCAGTTCCTGCAAGCTTGCTAGTATAACCAGACATGAAATGAAACATTGCACCCTCTTTTGTAAGCCTAGAAATTGGAGGAAGTACACCTAGCGCATCTGCTGCAAGAAATACAATCACTTTGGGATGCCCGCCAATACTTGGAATAACAGCACCGGGTATGTGGTTAAGTGGGTATGCAACGCGCGTGTTTTCAGTAATGCTGTTATCATCATAATCGGGCTTTGTATCATGTAGTACTACATTTTCCAAAACCGCACCCGGCTTTATTGCGTTCCAAATTTCAGGCTCTGCATCCCGGCTCAAGTTAATGCACTTTGCATAGCAACCACCCTCAAAATTAAATATTCCAGAATCAGACCAACCATGCTCATCATCACCAATTAGCAATCTATTAGGATCAGCAGATAGTGTAGTCTTTCCAGTGCCAGATAATCCAAAGAATAATGCCGTGTCTCCATCCTTGCCGATATTTGCAGAGCAGTGCATTGGAAATATTCCACGCTCTGGTAAGAGAAAGTTCATCACACTAAACATGGATTTTTTCATCTCACCGGCATACTGTGTTCCACCAATCAGTACTATCTTTCTAGTCAAATCAATCAAAATGAATACATTTGATGCAGTACCATCAATGTCTGGCACTGATTCAAAATCATTTATGCACATTATGGTAAATTCCGGTTCATGTGTTTCAAGTTCTGTCTTTGATGGCCTTATGAAGAGCTGTCTTGCAAAGAGACTCTGCCAAGCCCGGTCATTAATAACACGAATTGGAAGTCTAGTTTCCCTTGCCGCGCCTACAAAGCCGTCAAACACAAAGAGGTCCGTGTCCTTTACAAATGACTTTAACTTTTGCAATATCTTTTCAAACTTGTCTCCCGGGAACTGGTGGTTAATCTTTCCCCAGTCCACCGTACTGTGTGTTATTCCATCATATACGATAAAGCGGTCATCAGGGGATCTACCTGTATATTTGCCAGTATTAACAGATAGCGAGCCTGTAGTATTTATCACACCCTCATTTCTTGATACAGCCGCACTTGCCAATTCTTCAGCATCCAAATTCCGATACGCCTTTGATGGGCTTATTCCAAAAGCTGCTAGTTGGGATGCAAATTTCTCAGTGTTTACACTACCCATTATCTGAGTCATGGTGGATTTCCCCCTACAAGCTGTACCATAACAGACTCTGAGTACATCATGAGATATTTCGATTCGACATAATTTACCTTATTATCTCTTTGCCAAACAGTAGTAGCAGAATCATCATACCATAACAGACATGTTAGAATCACATATCCACATATCTAGACACACAAGAGTTTGTGAAATTGCCTGAAATTGGCTTTATAGTGATTTTGTGCCTGAAAACAGAGTAGTATGATAAAATGTCAATCTAGCAAAGTATTTATGTAAAATTTCAAGTACCAAGCTGAATGCCTATTAACAAGGATCTCATAGAGAAGAGAAAGCGTATCAAGGGGAATAATCCCGACTTTGTAAGACCTGAGAGCTGGCGCTACAAGAGACTTGAGACCACATGGAGAAAGCCAAAGGGTATTGATCATCACCAGCGAAAGCAAAAGAGTCGCGGTCGTCCAGGGTTGGTAAAGGTTGGATATGGTGGTCCAAAAGATGCAAGAGGACTTCACCCATCAGGATATACTGATAACTTGGTACATAACATTGCAGACTTGGAAAAACTTGATCCAAAAACAGATGGTATTAGATTTGGTCACAGTGTAGGAAGAAAGAAAAGATTAGAGATAGTTGCAAAGGCAGTTGAGAGTAAATTTAAGATTTTTAATGCACGCGTGAGTGTAAAGAAAGATACGGAAGCGGATAAGCATGGTAATTAATCTCAGGGCAAAAAAAAGACTCGCTTCCAGGGTTACCGGTGTTGGAATCCACAGGCTAACATTTGATCCAGAACATCTAGAAAATATTACTGATGCCATAACTAGAGCAAACATTCGTAGTCTAATTACAGCAAACACAATCAGGATAAAGCCCATTGCAGGAACTTCTAGAGGGAGAGCTCACACAAAAAAAGCCCAGAGAAGTAAGAGAGGGACTAAACAAGGCTCCAAGCAAGGTAGAAAGGGTGCAAGAGTTGGAAAAAAGCGCGTCTACGTGGCAAAGGTTCGCTCATTGAGGAGACTTTTAAAAATTGCCAAAGACCGTAAAGATATCACAAACCCAGAGTTCTGGACACTGTACAAAAAAGTTGGAGGTAATACGGTAAGAAACAAGGCACACCTAAGAACACTAATGGAAGATACAATTTCCAAAAGAAAGAACTAGAATTTGTATAGTTTTTTCTTTAAATCTAAAACTTTGCCGTTGTCAATTTTAATTCCCTCACATGCAAGCATGTTGGTTTTAATATTTTCTCCGTATGCATAACCTCCGATTTTACCGCTAGATAAAATCACTCTGTGACAAGGAACCAGCCCCGGATATGGATTCTTGTTCATGACCTGCCCAACCACACGTTGACCATTCTTCATTCCAACTGCCTTTGCAAGCTCGCCATATGTAGTGACTTTACCCTTGGGGACTTTGAGTAATTTTTTGTAGATTCGTTTTTCAAGATTCATAATTTTATCACCTCAAGATTAGTTTTTTCCAATAATTCCAGTATATGGTATTTGTTTGGTCCAAGTCCATTCCAATCAAGTAGTGCGGCAGTTGCATCTTTGTTCCTACTCATTATATGCTCAAACATTTGCTCATCAAGATCATATAGTGCATGTTTTGGCATTACAGTGCCAAGTGAAAAGCGTCCCTCAATTAGTTCTTTGGTAAATTTTTCAGGATAGTGTGTGCCTCCAAAACATATTGCAACAGGGTATGTAACAGGTTTTTGTGTCATGGTATGATGTATTATGGATGCAACATTATTACACAGCTGTACATCAGACCATTGCTTTTCTGTCGTCCCAATCTCTATGAATATGGTAGGCTTGTTTAGTGCAGTTGGCCCGTGGTGTGTGGCCTCTATTGTAATCTGAAACCCTGCAAACACATCCCTGTTTTTCTTTAAATTTTGAAGGTATGTTTTTTGCAATGCAGGATGCGGGATTGCAACTTGTCGGTCATTTCCACCAAACTTTGCATCTGCAAAATTTCCTGTGCTGTGGCATGTCAGTGCTAGGATTCCAGATTCGGCTGCATGTTTTGATAAGAATACAAAGCCATCATAGTCATATTTTTCTTCTAGCCAGTCAGCCGATATTGCAGGGCTGGAAATTATAATCAGGTCATAATTCTTCCCATGATATATCCCATTTTGCAAGTCCATGTCTTTGGCCAGAAACTTTGCCATATTGTATCCAGCAGAATCGTCTTGGTAGGCTACAAGTAGTTCCAATGTATGCAATTCAAATATCGATTAAAAAAATCTTTACGGCATGGTATGATGGTATGAAATGGTGAGTGTAGTATGGAGAGTGTAGTATGGAGAGTGTAGTATGGTGAGTGTAGTATGGTGAGTGTAGTATAATGAGTCTGACATGATGAGTGTAGTGGTGTGAGTATAGTATGGAGAGTGTGATGCTATGGCCGTACAAGAAACAAAATCCCCAAATATTTAGAACAAGAGATATAAAGTCACATCATTAATTGCCAACAATGAAGGTTAAGCCAAGACAGACTTTGAAGAACATGGCAAACACCATGAAAATGGCAAAAAAGCCAGACAAGGAGGAATATCAGCAACACCTCAGGCTGGTATTGCTAGGAATCGGTGGTGTTGGTACCATTGGTTTTATTATTCAGTTTGTATTTTCAGTACTTACGTTTGGTAGATAAAATTGTCCGAAGTAAAATCTCACCTATTTGCAATCAGAACCACTGGTGGCCAGGAAAAAGTAGTCATGCGATTACTAGAGGCCAAGACCAACTCAAACCAGATCAACATCCAATCAGTTTTGCTTGTTGATAATCTCAAGGGGTATGTGGTTATAGAAGCAGTAAATCCAAGTGATGCATACATGGCAGTTGAAGGCATCAGACACATTAGGGGCCAGCTCCGAGGTGAGCTAGAGTTCAAAGATATCGAGGGCTATTTGGTGAAAAAGTCCACAATATCCCAGCTTGCAATAGATAATGTGGTAGAGATTACCGGAGGCCCATTCAAGGGAATGAAGGCCACAATTACTAGAATTGACGCTGAAAAAGAAGAAGCAACAGTAGTGTTACTTGACGCATCATACCAGCTACCCGTAACAGTAGATGCTAATTATTTAAAGCTGTCAAGTGAGGCTTAGGAAGGATTAAATTTTCATTGGAGAATGGTTAAACATGGGAGAACAAAAAGTATCATCACTTGTAACAGGAGGAGCAGCATCAGCAGGACCACCTCTAGGCCCGGCACTCGGCCCACTAGGAGTCAATATTATGGAGGTAATTAATGCAATTAACGAAAAGACAAAAGACTTTGATGGTATGAAGGTTCCAATTACAGTCCTAGTAGATAGTGATACAAAAAAGTATGAAATCGAGATTGGTATTCCATCAGCTGCTGCACTCATCATGAAAGAGGCAGGTATTCAAAAAGGCTCTGGACTTTCAGGTACCGAGTGGGCAGGAGACGTAAAAATAGATGCCATCATTAAAGTTGCAGGCACAAAATTGGAAAGCTCATATGCATCATCATTAAAATCAGTAGCCAAGACCATAATTGGTACCTGTGTTTCCCTAGGAATTAAGATTGAGGGAAAGACTCCAAAAGAGATCACAGCCGAGATTAATGAAGGCAAGTGGGATGAAAAATTCCAACAGGTTTAATTTTTACTGAATGAGATATACTGGGTTTTTGTCAGTTTTTTGCAGCTCTACAAAGGTTTCTGTGTTCTGAATCCCTTCAATCTTTCCTATCTTTTCAATTACTACAGAATGCAGAGATTCTAGATTTTTCGCATAGACTTTAATCATAATGTCAAATCTGCCTGTAACCTCTGAAATAGAGACCACCTCGTTTGTCTCTAGGAATTTCTTGTGAATTGCATCCTTGAATTTTGGGTCGCGATTTATTCCCACTGATGCTTTGACACCTATGCCAAGCAGAGTGTCATCAATTTCTACTGTGAACTTTTTAATCAGCTTTCTCTTTACAAGTCGCTTTATTCTACTATACAGTACGGATGCGTTGATTCCAAGCTTTTTTGAGAGTGCAGGAACAGATATGGAGCCATCAACTGTAAGCTCGTACAATAATTTCATGTCTAGTTCATCAAATCTGTGCAATGAATCAAAAAATCAATGACGATTTAATAAATGTAATTTTCTATCAAAATTTATCATGGAATTTTATATATTGGTGTAAAAACATGAAAATTTTTAAATAAAGTATATACCGATAAATTCACTTTATCCCACAACACATACCACCTAGATAAAACCATACAAACCAAAACATCAGCACCATACTTTGAAAATACAGAGTCATGCTCTGATGGTGTGTTTTGATGATGTGCTTTTATGGTGTGTTTTAAAATCATGTTTTAAAATCATGTTTTAAAATCGTGTTTTAAAATTATGTTTTGAGGATTAAATCCATGTGGATGTTTTATAGATTTGAAAAGAATCAAAGGTGTGATTCTTTGATGAAATGTGTACTTTCCGACTTGAATTAAATATCCCCTGTCATAACAGCAATCATGGAAATTCACGTATACGACACCTACGTCAAGGCAGCAGATGGGCACACCATGCACTTTGATGTAATCACTGGGGAGAAAGACCACGACAAGGCCATTGAATATGGCAGACAGTGGCTAGAATCAGTCGGTGAAGGCAATGCGGTAATGACTACAAACGAATGCCAATTTTGCCACTCACAAGGTGCTCCAGACCCGGTAGAACAAGAAATCAAGGATAAAGGATACTTTATCCAAAAGATGGAAGGCTGTCCCTAGATATTTTTTCAACCAAATCTATATTTTTTAGTCCATCTAATTATCAACATACATGAAAGATGAATATTCACGCCGTACAGTAGAAGGCGACAAAAAGACTAGATGGATATGCGGATGCTTTTGCACAGTTGATAATTATTTCAAATTCTGCAAAAAACACGACAATACTCTAAAGAAGGCAATTCAGTCACAGATAGACGAATTAGACATGACTCAAGTCATTGAAGATTAGATTCCAATAATTGCTACAAACGCCGACACAAACACAATTGCAATTGTATTTAGCAATTTGATTACAGTGTTTAGTGCAGGGCCTGCTGTATCTTTGTACGGGTCACCAATAATATCACCTACAACGGCAACCTTGTGCACCTCTGTACCCTTTTGTCCTTTCATCTCTACTAGTTTTTTTGCATTATCCCATGCTCCACCGGTGTTTGCCAAATGGTACGCCAAAAATATTCCAGTAACTACTGAACCCATAAGCAGTCCTGCAACAGCAGTAGGTCCGAGTAGAACACCTAGAATTATTGGGGCAGTGATTGCTATTACAGCAGACTTCCAAAGTTCTTTGATTGATGCAACCGTTGCAATATCAACACACTTTGCATAGTCTGGTTTTGACTTGCCTGTGAGAATTTCAGGATCCGCCTTGAACTGTCTTCGAACTTCATCGACCATTTTACCTGCTGCGCGCGACACACCATCTATTAGCTGCCCGGTAATGATAAATGGTATAAGACCACCTACTAACAATCCTACAATTACAGATACGTTAGTCAAGCTATAATCCAAATCCAATACACCTTCAAATACATGGGCAGCCTCAAACTGAAATGCCTGAATCATTGCTAGTGCGGCAAGCGCGGCACTTGCTATTGCAAATCCCTTTGTAACTGCCTTTGTAGTATTTCCTACAGCATCAATCTCATCAGTTACCTTGCGGTTTTCTTCGCCCATTCCAGTCATCTCGACTATTCCCCCGGCATTATCTGCAATTGGTCCAAACGCATCAATACTAAGCACAATTCCAGCAAGGCTTAGCATGGCCATTGCAGTCAGTGAAGTTCCAAAGATTCCATACAAGACAGGATCTGTACCTTCTGGTGCAGCTGCTGAAGATATGGAAAATGAGATTATAATTGCAACCACTAGTGCAATCATGAATGGCCCTGTTGACTGTAGTCCTTTGATTATTCCCATTAGAGTCAGAGATGCATAGCCCCACTTTGCAGCATCTGCAATCTCATTTACCGGGCCGTACTTGTAGTTTGTGTACCTGTCAGTAATCTTTTGAATAACTGGTACTAGGATTACACCTATTACAGTGGTTCCAAATAGAGCATATGCGGCAGGAGAATCCCCTACAAACCAGAGTGTAAATGCAAGATTAAGTCCAATTGCAATGCCAGCTGAAACATAAAATGAACGATTCAGTGGCTTCATGACATCTGTGACATTTTTTGAGCCAACTATAACCACCCCAATAATTGATGCAATCATACCAGATGAGCCGATAAGAATCGGATATAAGAAGAGTTCAGGTGCACCAATTAGTGCGGCAATTAATAGTGCTGCAAGTATTGTTACAATATATGACTCATACACATCAGAGCCCATTCCGGCAGCATCACCTACATTATCACCTACATTGTCTGCTATTGTAGCAGGGTTACGCGGATCATCTTCTGGAATGTTTGCTTCTACCTTTCCAACTAAATCTGCACCCATATCAGCAGCCTTTGTAAATATTCCACCACCAATTCTGATGAATAATGCAATAAGACTTGCACCTATTCCAACTCCTGCAATTGTAATTGGGTCAGGATATATCAGATAGAGTCCAGTAATTGCAAGCAGTGCCATTGCCGGGACTGCAAGGCCTACAGTTGCACCACCTCGGAATGCCATGACAAATGTTTTTCCAAGTCCACTACTACTCAAATTGGCAGCCCTTACTGCTGCTTTTACTGTAATTTTCAATGATATCAATCCAGCTACTGCAGATAGTGTAGCACCTACTGCAAATGCAATTCCATTTGATGGTTGCAGAAATACAGCAATTATTACTGAAAGTGCAATTGCAACAGGAATTATAATCATCATCTCACGTTTTAGAAATGCAGCTGCTCCTACCTTGACTGCATTTGAGATCTCCATCATTTCTTTTGTGCCACTAGGTTGCTTTGTTATCCAGGCTACCAAACCAGCAGCAATGATAAATGATGCAATACCGGCCCCGAAAGGCAAAACTTCCTGGAGGTTCATCTATACTCAGCTTGCCTTTTACTGGGAAATATAAATCAATGAGAGAAAAATCAGCTTCTTTTTTTGTAGGGTGCAAATTTCTTGCCGCGCAACCCTTGGCGAACTAGCTTGTTAAAGCGTCTGCCATGTGAAAGGTATGGAAATCTCATGTGGATTAGTTCATGCACGATTGTATTCTCTAGTGTTTTCTCGTCGGGGATCTTTCTGACATTAATGAATACTAGATTATGTTGCAAATATGACACACCATAATACTTGTATGCAGATGTCCTTCTACCCTCAGTCATATCCTTTGGCATCTCAAGCACCTCCTTTGTAGTCATTAGTATATGGGGTTCTGGGATAGAGAATCGGCTAGAGTAAATTCCCACCTTCTCCAAGATTGCAAGGCGCAGATCAGGATCTATTTTCACACATACACTTCATAATACTCCTGTTTATCATGTAATGTTAATTCTTATGCAGAAATTAGTTTATTTTGGTTTGGTAAATTAGAACAGGGTCAGAGGTTATAGAGTGTAATCACGGATCATACAGCCACCGTCTCATCATCCCCCGTTTATCATGTATAGTAGCCTTTGGGTTTTATTTCTAATTGTGGTAGTAATTGGGACTATAACTAGCCCTTGGTTTGGCTGCCCATACAATATAACAGAGTTATCAGGAGCATAGATACATGCTGGAATCACAAGCAAGTCTTCCTCACCATCTATCACTATTCTTACCGGTGGCTTCATGGAGAAGGCTTTTTTTATAGTATTGATGCTCTCTTGGGTGATTTCTGCGGCAGGGTTTGTGCATTTCAGGAATGATGACACACCATCTTTACCAAGAGCAACGCGTCTTTCCCGTTTTTCTATATTATCAATGATTTGTAAAGATGGTACAAGTCCAAAGTCAATTAGTTTTTCTGTAGTCCTATCGCCCACAGTTATTACATATTTGCCAGAAATTGCACTTTGAATCGATTCTCGGCCTGCCAAGTCTTCAGGTAATATATCCCCCAGAGGAATTTTCAGTTCATTTCTTAACGAATTAGAGAGAGTCACGGGAACATTCACTGGTTTCCAGTCTGAGCAGGCGGTTCTGCACTGGCTTCCTCAGACTTGGATTCTTCTTGTAATTTTGCAGCCAATATACTACACTGAGCAGCTATATTTTTTGCACTTTCGCGGAATGCATTAGCACTTGGAGAGTCAGGGTTGCTCATCATTATGGGTTTACCCAAATCAGAACCAGACATGATTCCAGAATTAAGTGGTACTTCGCCAAGAAACGGCATGTTGAATTGTTCACTGATTTTTCTTGCACCACCTTCGCCAAAGATATAGTGTTTGTCACTACAATTAGGACAGATAAAGTGACTCATGTTTTCAACAACACCAATTATTGGTACATTGAGTTTTTCAAACATTCCAATTGCCTTGACTGCTACATTGCTTGCCACATCTTGTGGAGTAGTTACAACCAAAATTCCAGTAATTGGAATTGTTTGTGCAAGTGTAAGTGGAATATCACCAGTCCCCGGAGGAAGGTCAACTATAAGATAATCCAGATCAGACCAGTTTGTATCCACCAAAAACTGTTTTAGTATTCCAGATATTATAGGACCACGATATATTGCAGCCTGATGGGACTGTTCTGCAAAAAAGCCAAATGATACTACCTTTAGACCGTTTGACTCGGCAGGCTGCAGCTTGTTCTCTTCTACTTGCATGTAACCATCCTTCATTCCAAGCATCAACGGTATGCTGGGACCATATATGTCAGCATCAAGCAGACCTACCTTGGCACCTGTCTGAGCTAGTGCAAGTGCCAGATTCAATGATACTGTAGATTTGCCAACGCCGCCCTTTCCGCTTGCAACACCAATTATATTCTTGACAGTAGCCATTCCAGTATCCTCATCAAGAGAACGACCTTCCATCACTTTTGCAGTGACGTTCATGTCAAAGTTTTTGAGTTCTGGAATTTCGCCTATAACCTTTCTTACATCATCTTCAATCTCTACATTAAACGGACATGCTGGCGTGGTCAGCTCTAGGGTAAATTTCAAGTTTCCCTCATTGAGTTCCAGATCCTTTATCATTCCCATAGAAACAATGTCTTTTTTCAGATCAGGATCAATGACTGTGCTGAGTTTCTCTAGAACTTGATCTATTCCAACCATCGGGGTAAAAAGTTTCCCTACATTATTTAAACGTAGAATCGATGCCAATCTCAGAGGCAATACACACCGTACATACACAGTAACAAAGTTGGGCCATTTGCAAGAGGTATAGACGGAATAAACAATCTGACATAACCCAATGCATTCATACTAAGATGTGTCATTCACTGAAAAGCACACATTGGAGCTAGGGTGACAGGTGCAGGCTTTGTACCTATAACAGTATGAACACATACAGACACAATACTCCAAACTAGGCACATTTCAGAATAAATGCAGAATTTGAGCAAAATCGCTCAAAAACTTTGCCAAATTAGGTATGATTTACCCAAAGATTCATAAATTGAAATTCAAGAAAAACAGCACAGTTGTTTTCCATATCAACCCTAGTAGATGTTGTCAGAATACCCCCAAGCCTGTTTGGGAGTGCGCTCAAAAAGGCCGCTGTAAACATCCTCAAGGAGAAATACGAGAGTATGATTAATGCAGACCTTGACTACATCATCATGATTCTAGATGCCAAAGTCGATGAGATGGGAAAGATGATTGCAGGTGATGGGGGCACATTCCACAAGACAGAGTTCAGAGCACTTACATTTTACCCAAAGCTGCAAGAAATAGTACAGGGAGAAATTGTAGACATTACAGACTTTGGAGCATTTGTAAGAATTGGCCCCACTGATGCACTATTGCACCTGTCACAGGTGATGGATGATTATCTTAAAAGCGACGTAAAGTCAGGAATGATTTTAGCAAACCAGAGCGGCAGAACATTAAAAGTAGGATCAACTCTTCGCTCTAGAATTACGGCAGTCTCATTAGGCAAGGCAGCAACCATGGGAAAGATTGGAATCACCTGCAGACAGCCATTCCTTGGAGCAGATGAATGGATTGCAGAAGAGATCAAAAAGGCCGGAGGCAGTAGCGATTCAAAAGAGGCCAAAATAGAGGCAAGTTAAAATGGCAAGAGAGATGGCCTGTAGAAAGTGCAAATTTGTAACCACCGGAAAAGTCTGCCCAGTCTGCAAGTCATCAGACCTTACACCAGACTGGAATGGAATCGTTCTAGTAGTAGATCCTACAAACTCTGAGATTTCAAAAACCCTAGGCATTACCACAAAGGGCAAATACGCAATAAAGGTGACATAATCCAAATTCATCCCGGAAGGCCATGCAACATGCATCCAGATGTTAAAAGACAGTTAAGAAAATTCCTAGATGAAGATGTTGGGAATGGTGATGTTACAAGTGCCCTCCTTACAAGAAAAACAATTAAAGCAAATATAATCACAAGAGAAAATGGAATCATAGCCGGAGTAAAATTTGTAAAAATGCTCTTTGAGATGAATAGTTGCAAAGTAAAAATTCTAAAAAAGGACGGAGATGTAATAAAAGCCGACCAGCAGTTAATTTCCATAACAGGAGATGCCCGTAAAATCATGTCCTGTGAGAGAACTGCTCTAAATCTTCTTGCAAGAATGAGTGGTATTGCAACACAGACACACAGTATGGTGTGTAAAATTCCCAACAAGACAAAGCTATACGCTACAAGAAAGACAGCCCCTGGACTACGATACTTTGACAAAATAGCAGTAGAGATAGGTGGAGGGTATAGACATAGAATGAAACTAGATGAAATGATAATGATAAAAGACAATCACATCATATCAGAAGGCTCACTTTTTACACTAATCAAAAAAGCCAAAATACATCGCAAAAAATTTGAAGTCGAAGTGGAGAGTATAAAAGATGCAGTAACAGCTGCCAAAGAGGGAGCAGACATAATCATGCTTGATAACTTTACACCATATCAAATAAAAAAAACAATACAAGAGTTAAAGAGGCAAAAGCTACGCCACAACATCATACTAGAGGCATCAGGCGGGATTAATTCTAGAAATATAGCAAAATATGGTAAAACAGGCGTGGATATCATCTCAGTTGGTAGCATTACAAACTCTGTCAAAGGGATTGATGTGAGTTTAGAGATTACTCCCGCGGATTGATTTTGGATAAAAGTTCGCGCATTGCCTTGTTTTTGGGGTCAATCTCTGCAATTTTATTACAGCACTGAATTGCACGCTTGTCTTCTCCTAGTATGTGATGCGAGTTGGCCTTTAGTATAAGAACATCTACATCGTATGAGCCAATCTCAAGTGCTCTTTCAAAAAACGATACTGCCTGCCTATATCTGCCTTGCATATAGTGAATACTGCCCACTATAAACAAAATGTCATGGTTTTCGGGAACTTTTTGTAGGTATGCAGTTCCCACTTTTAGTGCTTGGGAATATTTTTTTGACTTGACTAGTTTGCGTAGCATCTTTAACATTTTGACATTCTCTTTTTGTATAGTATTAGACCTGCCAAACAGTCCGGTCAAATCAGAACACCTCAGTATTAACTGATTTGAAGCATACGATTTATTGCCAGTCTTGCTTTTCTGGCAATATCATCTGGAACTGTCACCTCATATTTGTCATTAATCAATGAATCACGCACCTTTTCTAAAGTTATCATCTTCATGTATTTGCATTCAGCACTTTCAGATGCAGGAGCAAACGTCTTGCTAGGATTCTGTTGCCGCATCCTGTATAATATTCCAGTCTCAGTAGCTACTACAAAATTCTTTGATGGTGATTTACTCACATGATTTAGCATACCTTCAGTAGATAGTATCGAAACTTTTCTACCATCAAAGCTACCATTAGCAGAATCATGTAGCATTGGAGTTGTACAGCTGCACTCTGGGTGAATTACAAACTCGGCATCCTTCATGGAGTCAAGCTTTTTTGTAATATCTTGTGGTGTGATTCCAGCATGGACATGGCATTCCCCTGCCCAGATGCGCATGTTTTTTCTTCCAGTCATTTTAGCCACATATGCGCCAAGAAACATATCTGGCAAAAATAGCACTTCCCTATCCTCTGGAATTGCCTTTACAACATTGACTGCATTGGATGATGTACAACAGTAATCCAGCTCGGATTTTATTTCTGCTGTAGTATTGACATAACCTACTGTAATAGAATCAGGGTGCTTACTCTTCCAATCACGTAACTCAGATATGGTAATTGAATCAGATAGTGAACACCCGGCATCAGTATCAGGAATTAGAACTTTTTTGTCTGGACTGATTATTGCCGCAGTTTCTGCCATAAAGTGCACGCCACAAAATAGTATGGTATT
>JAPOPJ010000133.1 GCA_026712925.1 Nitrososphaerota archaeon | reverse complement strand
TTTTGCGTGGTGGGTTTTATCAGTTAGCCCGGAATGACGGAAAATTTTAAGTTATTCCTAGTGGTGTGATTATATTTTATATATTAGTTTTCTAATATATATTATTAAAATGATTGTATGGTGGCAGATTTTTTCTTGATTCCGGGCAGGCATGGTAGAAGCAATCATACACTATAGATATCGCAATGAGGGATATCACATAAAATGGCCAGAGCGCAATCACTACATCCCTGTGGGAAATACTCCTGCACCCACATCTAGGTATATGATGTATTTGTGCTGTGAAAAAATGACATACTTGGTGTGGATTATTTTGTAATAAAATTATACCCTAAATTCTACAATCTCAAGGACTGCATTTGCAGGAAAAATTATCAACTATGACCAAAATATCTGTTCACATTTCAAGATATCTTGTGTATGGAAGGAAAAAATCCAAGTATTTTTTATATTTACAGAAATATAGATATGAATAATTACCAAATCAGTACGGACTCTTGTCTGGTGAAATTTTTGCCCGGCGGCCCTGATAAACCAGAGCTACTGCAAGAAGAAACATTACCAGTGCAGTGAACGGAAAGTTTTGCGGGGCTGGCAGTATAAACCAGTAGTATATTCCAAAACCAGTAGCAACTGCTGCCTGCACCCAAAGTTTGACCCACTTGGGTGCCCTAAGGGCGCGACTTGCCAACTCTACGAGGAATATTCCTATTACAGGGTAAATAGTATAAAACAAAAAGTCTATTACATCTACGCCAGTATGCGACACGTCTCTATTTGTATTTGGTGTAATTTTTACCTAGTCATCCCAGCGAACTCTAGTGACAGCATCCTTGGATATCAGTGCTTGGGCGTTCTCATAAGGAATAGCTGCAATGTCTTCGGTTTGAAATGGTCCGTATTTTTCCATGTCCGCACCGATAAGCTCATCGACGTTTTTGAGAAATCTAACTATTACCAATCTTGTCTTGTGCTTTTGTGATATGGACTCGAGGAATTTTGACCTTCCATTAGTGGCAGCAGATAGAATAATTTCCATTCTTTCATGTTGCTCCTCTTGGGCATCGAGGATGAATTTTTCCTCATCAAGCAGACTACTAATATTTGAGCCCAGCGCACTAGAAGCCTTTTCAATTCTGGTGGCAATTAAGATTCCAGTCAGCTCTGCTGCCATGTCAATGATAGACTCTTTAATCTTATTTTCTACACCGTCATATTCTTGCCTTTTCAGATTTCCCAGAAACTCTGCAATGGTTCTATACAGATTGGGGTCAATCTCTTGAATTGAATCACTTTCTGCCTCCCGGAGAACCATCGTGTGCAGAAAATTGATGTCCATGTCACTCATCTCTACCTAATCCTTAAATGATGGATGTATTTGTGTTTGATTGGACGATAAATTGCCGTATAAAGTCAGTCATGGAAAGGCCATTCAAATCACGTACTCTTCAGATGAGGTCTTCTCCAAGATTCAGCATGAAGGAATCCAATTTATCGACCTACAATTTACCGGCCTTACTGGGCGCTTCCATCACACCACCATATCAGCAGACACATTTACGCCTGAACAAATGAAAGATGGACTACCAAAATTAGACGGCTCCTCCATAGTGGGCTTTACCAGCATAGATGACTCAGATTTGCTCCTAAAACCAGACCCAAACACCTTTGCAATAGTGCCATGGATGACAGAAAACAAGACTGCCAGGCTGTTGTGCGATATCTATTGGGGTGAAGACAGGGGAAGGCTCTCACGCGACCCTAGGGGAATTTCACAAAAAGCAGAAGAGTACATAAAAACCCAAGGGTATGACTATAGCGCATGGGGCCCAGAGGTAGAGTTTTTTGTATTTGACAGCATACACTGGGACGTGCTGACACCATACAAGGGACAGTCTTATTCTATTGAATCAAAAGAGGCACCGTGGAGCCAAGAGGGCTCGGGGTATCCGATGGGATTACAAGAGGGGTACTATCCTAGTACACCTTCAGATACATTGACACCGTTTAGAAACGAGTGTGTAAATATACTAAACAGGCATTTCGGAGTTTTGTGTGATAATCATCACCACGAGGTTGCAACAGCAGGACAATGTGAGATTGACATAAAATATGACTATATGACAAATGCCGCAGACGCTGCGCAATCATACAAGTATGTAATTAGGAACATTGCAGAAAAGCATGGCAAGGTTGCAACAATGATGCCAAAGCCAATTGCGATGGACTCTGGTTCTGGAATGCACGTCAATGTAAGCTTGTGGAAAGGCAAGAAGAACATATTTTACAATCCTGACGAGGAAGACGAGTTAAGCCAGACTGCAAGATACTTTTGCGGTGGAATAATAAATCATGCAAAGGCACTATCAGCAATATGTAATCCCACTACAAATTCATACCATAGATTGGTGCCAGGGTATGAAGCTCCAGCATACATTGCATGGAGTTCAGGGAATAGGTCTGCAATTGTCCGTGTCCCAAAACACCTTAGAGGAAAGAACTATGCACACCTCAAGAGATTAGAATTTAGGGCACCAGACCCGTCATCAAACCCGTACCTTGTATTTGCTGCAGTTACAGCAGCAGGAATGGACGGCCTGAAAAAGAAGATGGAACCTGGTGACCAAGTCCGAGATGATATATTCAAGATGACAAAGTCTGACAGAGTTAAAAGGGGAATTGGTGTGCTACCAAAGAGTCTAGGCGAGGCATTAGATGAGCTAGAAAGTGACAGAAAGTTCCTCAATCCCATATACACAAATGATGTGATTGACAAGGTTATAGAGTTAGAAAGGAGAGATCAGCGAGAAATTGCCATCAGACCACACCCACATGAATTTTATCTATACTTTGATGTTTAGATGTAATGAGGAACTAGAATAGTTTCTACATACATCATAACTATACCCTACCAGTCAGCTGGTATATGTACATAAGAGATATGATAACTAGAACGAGTCCGCCTGCAACAAAGACTGGTTGCCTAATACCTAGTGGTGCTGCCTTGTAGGAGAGAAGATCATCTTGCAGATTCAAAAATATACCAGGTGCTCTTTGATATATTGCTGCTTTGTATAGTAAAATGGCACCAGCCAGCCCGACAGAGAGAATCATTATACCTGCTATTACGATACCAATGCTAGAGCCTGTCAAAAATGGATGAAATACGCCTGCAAGTAGTGCAAAAAATGCCGCCAAGTAAATAATCCTAAATCCAGAGTGTATCACTGTCGTATTTGCCATCATAATTGATACCTCATACAATGAAAATAAACTTTTGAGGAATCATAAATGCAGGATGGGGGTTGCACCAAGAATTTCAAGAAAAAATAGATGATCTCATGCCAAATGGCACGCTTTTATGATTGTCTTGCCTATGCGTTTTGCAAAGTCTTTTCCACCTTTCCAAGTGATGTGGTCATCGTGTAGCACTGCTTCTTTGCCCCATTTCCAGCCACCTACACCACCATATCCATATTGTTCCCCGTATGATTTGATATATCCATCTAGGTGGCCTCTTCATATACCCATGACACTTGTTTGTTTCAAATAGATCAGCCTGTATATTGCCGATGAATTTTGTTGTTACTCTCTTGTATGGCTCACCAGAGTCTTCAACTTTTTGAAATACCATGTAATTACCTTTTATGGTGCCATTATTCCATTTACACTCTGGATTATTCCCACATAGGCGTTCTCGTTGTTTTTCAAGACTATTCAGTTGGTATATGTTGCGTACTGACTCTGAGGGTTTGTGGTATGGTAGATCAATGGATTTATTGTTGTCTTTATTTGGATATAGATATGGTTTCATCATTTCTATGACACCATGTGTATTTACTGTAGGATATGGATGAACTTTAACACACGCTTGACCGGTTTGTCTTATTGTAAATTCAAAACTCCTTATGTCTCCAGGATATAATGTATGATCTGGGTTTGACTTTGAATATGGACTGCCCCACTCATCTCCGTCATATTTCTCACCATTTTCTACCGGCAAGAGGGAATGGAAGCGTTTACTCTTATGCTGGACCACTCATCTCCGTCATATTTCTCACCATTTTCTACCTTTAGGGAGCCATCGGTGGATTTGTGAAATATAGGGGGCGTAATTCTCCACTAACGGTGGTACGACATCCACTGTTCTCGCCTTTGTACCGAATATGTGCATCGACATCCACGCATAGTGCTATGATGCATAATATTGCTATTACACTCCCTAGAATGATTTTCACACAAAATAATTCAAAGTTATGATTTAAGGAGTATTTTTCAGCATGTCTGGGCTAGATTGTATAAAAAATGTCGGTTAAATGTCTGGTACAAGCTCACCTCCACCGTGATTGGGTTAACTTTATTCATGTGTGATTCTCCCACCATGCCTAGCTTGTATCCAAATGAGAATAAGCTGTCATATCTGCCCGGAGTGGTTAAATTTTTCAGCATAATATTATATTATTTTATATATTACAAAACTAATATAACAAGATATTACGCCCTGATTTGAAAAAATTCATACCTCCGGGCAGGCATAAACTTTGATACGAGGATGATTTTAAAACCATCACGCCAGTTCCTGGATTGTAAAATTTAGAATGTGATTTTGTTGAGGAACGATTCATTGTTCCAAATAGGATTTGCGATTCAGACTGATGTGGTGCTGGTAGGTTTTTGACTAGTGGTTTTTACTTTCAAATCTAGTTATATAATTGAGATGTTAACATTGAGTCTTTGGGGATTTTTCATACACGAGTGCCAGTTAGTGGAATTATCGGCTCACAGGTAATTGGGTTCTTTTCTTTCAATTCATTGATGAATTTGTCAAACTCGGACTCGTGTGCCACAAACACATTATCGATTCCCTGTGATGTCCCTGTCTCGATTCTGCGCCGTTGGGCCTTTGCCTCTACGGGTTCGTTTGTGATCAAGTATGACTCTGCCTTTGGGAATATGTTCTTGAGTAGTCTGCCCTCCATGTCTGCCTGCTTCCAGCGTTCCCTCAAACTGGTCTTACATGAAATTATGATCGGTCGTTGTTGTTTTGTCCAACCCCCAATATCGAATCGATCATGTGGCATTCCCCAAAACACACATTGGAAATACAACACACCCACATTATATTTTTTGAATATCTCACATACTGCATACTCAAATATGTGACCATTCATGTTGTTTGATTTGGAATCTCCATGTTCGTATGCACTCCATATTGATTTGAATGTCTTGTGTGGGGAATCTTGTAATTCTATGTCTTGTATGACTTGCTTGTAGATATCACCTGCTTTACCTGTCACGATTTTGTCTATGGAAGTGTGCACTGCTCACTCTCCATTCGTTGCAAGAATAGTTCCTTGTATTCAGGACTTGTGTCGCACAGATGATAAGCATATCCTAATCTGTGCGCGGCCACGCCTACCGTGCCAGATCCTGCAAACGGATCCATCACTGGCCCATCTGCTGTCTTGACCATTCGTTCTGCTAATGCCACAGGGAATGGTGCCGGATGTGGGTTGCGTGTCTCAAATGGAATTGACCACACATCGCCCCAATATCGCATTTCCTTTACATGTTTTTGAGGCAGGCGCCAATCTTTACCAGCTATAACATAGATTAATTCATAGATTGGTGGAAATATCGAGGGCCTTTTTCCACCTTGATTATTTGATGACTTTCGATTCCAGATTATGGTTTGGCGTACAGGGAATCCTTCGATTATATCTTGTCTGCGATCCTCTTTCAGATTCTTTATGTGTCGTCCAATATTATACAATATTACACCTTCATCACCTACAAGTCGTAACGCTTCTGTCAGAAATTGTCGTTGCCATGCCACGTATTGTTCAGGTTCCATATCATCATTGTATTGTGCGTAATTGTCTGCCATGAGTTTGCTACTGGCCCAGTTTGAGCATTTTCCACCCCTGTGTTTAAATCGCTTGTTATATGGCGGGGATGTGATCACGCCGCTGATTGTGCCTGTTTTAAAACTCCGCATGTATTCAAACGCATCCATGACTTTATATGGTTCAAACATGGATTGGGTGTCTAAACTTAACGCCATGTTTAAAGTAGTGACTTAGAGTAATTAAAAGATTTATTAACCAGATATGGGACGAATTACTGGCATGTCAAACTGTGTCTGATCATGTGAGATGTTATCTCATGTCCCCATTTCACCTAATTTTCCCACAACCCAACAAACATCATATGCCTAGATCCCGGATCTGGATCATTCCCTACAGAGATATTATAATCCCACGATTTCCCTGCTTTATCAGTTCTCTCATATTCAGTTCCAGCCCAACTATACCCCAAGGAAGATAAATTCTCCACGTTCACTAAAATAGCAAAGTCAGCAGGGACTAGATTCGTAGTCGATATACCTCTAGCATCAGGTATGATGTTTGATGCGGGTCCTATGGTGTATGTGTAGGTGTAAAATAGTATGATAGTATCATCATATACAGATATGGATGGCTCGCCTGGATCATACTGTCAGTTAAAGTTCTCATCTAGATAGAAATTCAACTCTAACTGTACCATTTCATCAGGTGTGACGGGATGAAATCCCACATCAAAGGGCATAGACTCCCCTGAGGGTACGGCGATATGCTCAAATCATGATGATTTCTCATCATATACTACATGCCCCTGCGGGAAAAACTGCGTCCGGACATGATATGATACTCTAGGGGATACATCAATAGAGTATCGTCCATCATTATCCGTTATATCATGTAATAGCTCTTGACCATATATCGCCATCATGGTATAGTTTGCAATGCCAGATTCTCCTTCATCCTGGATACCGTTCCAGTTTGTATCAGAGAATACCACACCGTATATGGTGGTAGAATCTAGTGATGTAGGGTCTGGAGTTAGTGCGAAATTTACTATACTATTTTGATACTCTGACACGGTAACTGGCTTTGTGTCTATATCTGTGCCATACCCACTAGGTGGAGTTACTCGTACTTGATATTCCCCTACTGGTATGTTTAGGAATGAATAATTGCCATTGGGTTTGGATGTGGTGGAGTAATTGGTTCCAAGTATGGAGATATCCGTAGATATGCCTACTTCAAACGCACCCCGTATATCATTGGAATCATCATCAGAGAAGGTATTATCTGCAATGCCACCATTTGCTATGGGATTTGGAGTTATGGGGAAATTTAGCTCGTTATCCCCGGATATGATGCTTAAAAGAAACATACATCATGTTATAATTTATTACGATTTGTAAAATAGGATGGAATTGACACTTACTCAAACTCGACGCTTGACTAATTTGCTGATCGCGTCGACTATGCAGAGGGTGTTTAACATAGATTACTGGTAACAAGCCAAGCAGCTCTCCTATGCTAAAGAATTTGCTGAGAATAGTAGTGAAAACAATGTGTGAAAGTACAGGACGTACAAGACAAACACATGATTCAGGAGATAGGACTTGGGTAGCCATTTACAACAAATAGCAAGAAGAGTAGGCAATGTAGGGACTAATGAGGGATGTAGCAAAGTCATGACTTCTCTTTAGATATGCTGTGACTATTTATGCAACATATTTGGATGCTGAAAAAGTTTTTATACAAATTTTACCACACCACACCATGAATGTTAAGATAGTTAGATCCCCCCCATTGTGTGGGTATGTTCACTTGCTGTAACATTCATGGTTTTGTCTTTATGTGGAATGGTTGAAGATTCCTTTGCACAGACAGTTGTGGCTAATGCAGGTTCAGATCAGACAGTAGTATCTGGTGCTACTGTCACGCTTGATGGTTCTGGCTCCTCGAATTATCTAACCCATATTTATCGTTGGGCTGAGCCTACGGGTTCCATAAGCTTTTCTGGCTTCAATGAGATTCAACCCACATTTACAGCACCTACAGCGCCTGCTACATTAACGATCACGTTAACAGTATCTACCGGTGGTGGAGTGAGTGCAACGGATACTGTAATCATAACCGTGTCTG
>JAPOPJ010000158.1 GCA_026712925.1 Nitrososphaerota archaeon | reverse complement strand
GCCTGCTGATGTGATTGTATTTGGTTGCTCAGATATTTCTTTGATGGTAAAGTGTGCATAGTCTCCCTTGTATGCATCTGCAAACTCTTTTGAGACTTTGGTTATACCATAGCTTGCCGGGCTACCATCAAAGTTGAAAATCTCCATCTTGTCATTATTTATTATTGCCACATTACCATTATCCATGTAAATTGCATCATCTGTCTGCTCGATAAAGCCTAGGACATCACTTGCCAAAAAGTAACTATTCTTGCCTAGACCTATAATGAGTGGTTCGTGGAATCTTGCCGCTGCAAGCTGCCCGTCTTCAAACATTGCTACAAATGAATAATCACCCTTTAATTCAGATACAGTTGCAAGCATTGTCTTTTTGACATCGCCGAATTGCTCGTGGTTTTTTTGCAAAAGATTTGCAATCACTTCGCTATCTGTCTCGCTTTTAAACTCGCAACCATATTCTTCTAACATTTTTTTCAACTCTGCAAAATTCTTTATGATTCCGTTATGCACTATTGCCACTCTTTTGGAGTTACTATAATGTGGATGTGCGTTGGTATCTGTTATACTACCATGTGTTGCCCATCTGGTGTGGCCTATTCCTATATTTCCCGGTAGTGCGTCTAGGTGTAGTTTGGCATTTACCTCTCTGACTTTACCCGTACCTTTTTTCAGTTCTATGGTATCATCTGATTTTGTAGCCACTCCGACACTGTCATACCCCCTATACTCCATTCTCTTTAGACCTTTGATCAGTATTGGGGCTGCTGTGTTTTTCCCTGAATATCCGATAATTGAACACATGACTGGAATCTTTTCTGGTTATTTACTGATAAGCTTATCCTTGCAGGCTTTCATAATTTAACTCAGTTTGATGCTTGTGAGTCTGATGTATTTTTTACATCCTCTGGTTTTGCATCTGATTTCTCTTGATTATTTTTTACTTCCTCAGGTGATGTATTCTCTTTAATTTCCTCTGGTTTTGCATCTGACTTCTCTTGACTCTCTTTTACATTCTCAGGTGATGTGCTCTCTTTTACTTTGGGTTTTACATCTGGTTTTGATTCTTGAGCCTCTTTTACATTCCCAGCTGTATTCTCTTTTGCCTCCCATGGTTTTGGGTCTGATTTGGGAGCCACGCCATCTTTTGCATCTGCTGATATATCATCTTTTGTTCCTAACTCTGCTGATTTGGATTTTTCTTTCTTTTCTTTTTCCAACATTTCTGGAATCGTTGACTCTGGTGCAAATCTAATCTTGTCTTCATCTCTCAGACTTACCGTATATGATGGGATGTTGATTTTTCTATCATCGATCATTATATGACCATGCACTACTGCTTGTCTTGCATGGTATGGGGTCTTGAATCCAAGCTTTTTGAATACTATTGTTTGTAATCTGCGGGCAAGAAGATCATTTACCTGAAGATTTAACACGTCATCTAATGTAGAGTCTGCACTAACTAGTCCAATTCTTGCAAGTGATTTCATGAGGATTGGCTCTCTTTCTTCTCTAATTTCTTGTCTTAGGGCAAGCAGGGATCTTGCCTGATGCCTCACACGTGATAATTCTGTATGTGCTTTCCAAAGCTCTCTTTTTGTTCTAAGTCCAAATGTACCTAGGGTCTTTAATTCATCCATCTTTAACTCATAGTTTAACGGCCTCTTTGGTTTTTTCCAAACTCTACGTGGATACTTTGGATCGCCCAATTTTGCTTACTCCTTTTTCTCCGTCGTCTCTTCAGTCTTGGTAGCAGGTGCTGGTGCAGCTGCCTCTCCTGTAGGTGCTACTAGTGTAGTAGAACCTGATGGCTTTACCGGTGCTACCTTGCCGCCCTTTGCTACTCCAACTGCACCTCCCTTTCTCCCGGTGGTGCGTGTTCTCTGACCTCTTACTTTTAATCCGTACATATGACGGTAGCCTCTCCAACTACCAGTAATTCTTTCACGTTCTATGTCATTTCTTAATGTAAATGGAATATCAGATGTAAGCAAGTGGAGGTCATTGCCTGTTTCAACGTCTTTTCTCCTGTTGAGGAACCATGCAGGAAAATTACTAGATGCAGGATCAGTTATGAGTTTTTCAATTGCCTGAACCTGAGCTTCGGTCAAAAAACCAATGTTGGAATTAACATCAATCTTTAGAGTATCTAAAATAGCAGTGGCAAAATTATACCCAATACCCTTGATCTGAGACATGCCTACTAGAACCTTTTTGGCCCCAGGAATGTCGTTTCCGACAATCCTGACAATATGTCTATACTCATGGACGCTCAAGTAATCCAAAATTCTTAACTACCCCGATAAAAACCATGCTTAGTATGATTTTTTCACAAATTTAGTGCTAAGGCTAATTTGAGCTTTTGACCTGACATATACCTGTAAATCATTTCTATACTATCTGGCAGTCAGAATGCTCAAGTCAGGCATTGTGATGTGTGCAGTCATACATCTAAATTCATCAAAAGTGTCAAGTTTGGGAGGATATAATTAGAAAAGGCCTCGAATTTGCGGGTAAATCATAAAATCAAAATACTTAAAAAACCCCACATTATCATAAATCATTGACAAAAACTCTGGCACTTGCCTTACTAATTATGGCCGCATCAATATTTGTATTTGCAAATGCATCAGTAGGTGTATCAGCAGAGCATGATGGTACCGTTCATGTTCCTTACATTGGTGATGATTTACTGCCTCTTCCTGCTGTCAATCCACTTACTGCCTTTACCACCACATGGGTGACCATATCTCCTAACGAGACAATTACTATACCTGTCGTAGATGATACCAAACAGTATAATATCATCTGGGGTGATTTGACTAGTACTGAACGAGTCAGCGGTAATGCATCTCACACATATGCAAATCCAGGTACATACACCATACTAATTGGCGACGAGTTTCCTGGAATCAAACTAGAAGATAATGTTGGTAGTGCACTTAGGCTAAAATCAATTGAGCAATGGGGTGATGTGGAATGGCGTACCATGGATGGTGCGTTTTACGGTGCTTCTAATATGGTAGTCAACGCGACTGATTCACCAGATGTATCCCGTGTTACAAGCATGAACCAAGCATTTGCATATGCACGCTCATTTGATGCAGATTTCAATTCTTGGGATGTCTCTAATGTAACTAGTATGAATCAGACATTTCTGTCAGCGCAGTCTTTTAACTCGCCACTTGATAAATGGGATGTCTCTGATGTAACTGATATGTATGGTATGTTTGCAAATGCCAAGGCATTTAACGGTAATATTTCTGACTGGGATGTCTCTAATGTAACTGATATGAGATCAATGTTTATGTCTGCCTCATCATTTAATCAACCACTTGATAATTGGGATGTGTCCTCTATTCCAGACATGTCTAACATGTTTGCAGGTGCTACATCATTTAACCAACCACTCAACTCTTGGGATACATCATCTGTAACTGATATGTCAAGTATGTTTGCAGGTGCTACATCATTTAACCAACCACTCTATTACTGGGATGTCCGTAATGTTACAGACATGTCTAACATGTTCAATAGTGCCACATCATTTAACAACTATCTATACAAAATCAGCCAATTTGGCTATCTAGAATTGAGCTGGAATACACAAAGTCTTACAAATATGTCTGGCATGTTTAGCAATGCTACATCATTTAACTTGGG
>JAPOPJ010000174.1 GCA_026712925.1 Nitrososphaerota archaeon | reverse complement strand
CCCTGCCCATATCCCGAAGAGATACCATACAGATTGTTGAATTTATATTCCAACGAAGGTGACACGGTATTGGATCCATTCAACGGAGCAGGTCAAACTACAAAAGTTGCAAAATATTTAGGGAGAAAATTCTATGGAATAGACATTCAGCAAAAATATGTTGACTATGCAAGGGAGAGACTAGATGAGGCACCGCACATTAGAGACGAATCTATCACATTGGAATTTGAAAGAGTCGGTGGCTCTATTCCCAAATGGACAAAGGTGCCCACCAGAAAAGTTCCCCCGACAGATAGTAAATAACAGGCATAAAGTGTAGCACGCCAAACTTTACTGCAAGAGTATGATAGTGGATGCCTATTTTTTACGTCTTGCCTATTACCCCAGACTCCCACATGGGTCCTCTCCGCGACTATTGTAGGATTTTGTCAGTTATTTGTTGTATAATGATGATTTTGATGTGAGCATGTTGAGGCGCTCGTAAAAGCTCAACTTTTTACACATTTTGACAATCTTATTTTGTTTTCCTATCTTTTTTGCCAGAGTCAATCGTGTTGTACGCATTGCAAGATCTGTGTAACAGGTCAATTTCAGAGTTTACCATACATTTAGCTTGGAAGTGGTGTGAACAAAAGTTTTGAACAAATTCTAAAAAATTGATCAAATTTGAATAGCTAATGTGAAAGTTTGCTTGTACATTTCATAGTATTACAAATTTGGAATATTTAGCAAGCATTTAAGGTTGATTCTTACTACATATTAGTTGGAATTTTTACGCTTATAACGAAGCTATTTGAATGGAAGTAGGTTGATAATGGAAATAGATCTTGTATATAATTTTGGTGATGAGAAACGTGGATATCAAGGCAAAATATTTAGAGATGGATTTGAAGAATTTCTTACAAATAGGGTAAATCGAAGATATTATGATGTGGAAGGCAGTGAACATTTTGTGAAAATTTTTAGTAAAGTTCAAAACGCAGATTTTGAAGCTGGATTTTTAACGACTCTTGCTACTTTACGAAAAAAACCAATAGGATGGAGAATTGGAGAATCAATAACAGAATGTTATCTTGAAGATTATGAAAATGTGAAATTGCCATATAAAAGCAGTCGAGATGACAGAAATCCAAATTCAAATTCTCAGGGTGCTGATATTATAGGATTTTTAATTTCTAAAGAAATTCTATTCATAATTGGTGAGATAAAAACATCAAGAGATGAAACCAAACCGCCAAGTGTGGTTTATGGAAATCATGGGTTGATATATCAATTAACACAGCTAAAAACAAAACGTGAAAAAAGGCTAGATCTAATAAAATGGCTAGGTCACAAATTAGAAGGCCTAGATAATTCAGATGAGACTAAACAATTGTATGTAAAGGCAGTTAAAACATACTCAGAATCACTACACACCAAGATAAAATTAATAGGTGTGTTGGTAAGAGATACAGAGCCTAAAGAAAATGATCTCAAAAACCCCTACACGACATTAACTAATGATATTCATGATGAGATGCAACTAAAATTACTTGCATTACATATACCAATTAAAATCTCAGATCTTGCAACGGGTATTGGTGCTAATTCATTTGCGAATTAACCATAGACTGATCAACACAATTGATGAAAGACTATATGATGATGTTGTAGAAATAGTAAATAATATTAAAATACGAAGACGTCTTGAACCAGAATTTACTGCTAATCCCAGTGATTTTGCCAAGATTCAAGATGTAATCGGTATTTATGAACTTGCTATAGTTGACTTGTGGAAGCATGCGTCTGCATCTTCAGAAAATATTGAGGAAAAAAAAGATTTTCATAAAATCTGTAACTATTGTTTTAATTTATTACAAGTGCTTCCAATTCCAGATGAACCTGTAGAGCAAATAAAACATGTTCTCAAATTACTCACCTATGCCTATTTGGGAGAAAAGTGGGAAGATATGAAACGGTTTCTTTTAGAAAATGACCACATCTGGGAGCCTTATAATGAAAATGAAACAAATTGGGATTTGAGGCTTTTTTCAACAATTTATATTTCTATACTGCATTTAGTACGAAAAACATCCTGGGACGACCTAGACAAAGCTACAAAATTCATTCTGAAGCTAAGAAATGAACAAATGATTTTTGAGGAAAAATTTATCAAAAATATCGATGAAACATACCAGAGAGGAGCTGCACTAGAGATAGCATCTTTATACCATCTTGCTAAATCAGTTGATCTGTTAAGTAATTACATGATGCAGGGAAACCCTCCAGAAATTATTGATTTACTGGATTATCACTTTGACGCTGCAATAAATTGTTGTCAAAGTGCAAAAATTATTGAACTTGACATATTGCTTAGAATGTTAAAAGCTACTTTTAAAAAAATGGTAACTAATTCTATCTGGAATGTAACTGGCAGAATTAATTCAAGAGTCAATAAATTCGTACATCTGGTTACACATGCTGAACCTGCAAAAAAACCAATGTTTGAATTGTTATACCCTCAAAGAGTTGCAATCTTGGAACAAAGACTTCTTGATCCTGCATTAAAAGCGATTGTTGTAAACTTGCCCACATCAAGCGGCAAAACCATAATTGCAGAATTTAGAATCCTCCAAGCACTGAACCAATTTCACGATATTGATGGAAAAATTGTTTACGTTGTACCGACAAAAGCATTGGTGAATCAAACTAGCGCAAAATTAAGACGTGATCTGGGTCCAAATCCACTTAATATTAAAGTTGAAAAAATGAGTGGTGCATTAGAAATAGATTCATTTGAAGAAAATATTTTAACAGCAAACAAATTTCAAATTTTAGTTACAACTCCAGAAAAACTCAATTTACTTATTCGACATCCTAATAAAAAACGCTTTACTGAAAGCTTAGTTTTAGTTATAATAGACGAAGCACACAACATTTCAAATAAAACCCGTGGACTCAATTTAGAAATGCTGATCTCTAACATACAAAAAGACTGCAAATTGGCCAATCTTCTCTTATTGACACCTTTTATACGAAACCATAAAGACGTGGCCAAATGGTTAGATCCAACAAACCCTCAATCTATTAGTATAGATCTTGATTGGTGGCAACCTAATGATAAAGTCGTCGGAATGTACTATGCAGAGGGTAAAGCAAGTAATCTAACTACAATGTTTCAGCCTCTAGTTACTTTTAGCAACTCATCATTAGAACTAAAAAATAAAATAAAACTGGGAGAATCAACTAACGAAAAATACAAACTTTCGACAGTAAGGAATAAATCAAAGCTTACCTCTCTTGTAGCATCCCAACTTTGGAAAGATCAAAATATCCTAATTTTGGCATACACGCCTAATATTGCGTGGAAAATTGCAAAGGATATCTATGAAACACTTCCAAATGAAACGCTAGATGATGAAGATATAGACTTGGTTTCACGTTACATCTCAGATGAATTGGGAGAAACTTTTCCCCTAGTAAATTATATCAAGAAAGGAATTGGTGTTCATCATGGAGGATTACCTGATGATATTAGGGAATTGATGGAGTGGTTAATGGAAAAAAAATCACTAAAAATTCTTGTTGCCACAACAACAATCGCGCAGGGAGTGAATTTTCCCATTGATGGGATTTTGATGGCATCATATTCGTTGGCTACACAGGGCCCCATGCCAGCAGTAGATTTTTGGAATCTAGTTGGTAGAGCTGGTAGGATTGATCAACGTTCTCTAGGATTTATTGGAATTGCAGTTGACAAAAAAAAATTAGAAGAAATAGAAAATGCTAAAAAGTTTGTCCAGCAACAGACTAAAGAATTAGTATCAGTTCTTTCTGAAATGACACATAACGCGACCAAATTAGGAAAAGAATTAAATCTTTTGGAACATACAAGTGAACCAGAGTGGTCATCATTTTTACAATACATATCTCACATGTATCAACAATCAAAAAACTTGGAACATTTTAATTCTGAAATTAATATCATCTTGAAGAGAACTTTTGGATTTAATCAGATGGAACCAAGTAAAAAGAAGGTATTAGTCAAAGCCGTAGAACTATATGCACAAAATTTAGATCATAATAAAGAATCGGCTTTGATTTCAGATATTACGGGGTTTTCTCCTGAAACAGTTAAAATTGCGATTGAAAAAGTTAAAGAATTGAACATATCTCCTGAAGAGTGGACCAGCAACAGTCTATTTTCAGGCAGCTCAAGCACACTTGCTAAATTGACAGGAATAATGATTGAAGATATTCCAGAAATTAAGAAAGAACTGGCAGAAATTAAAGTTAGTGGGACAAAAATTACACATGACAAGCTAGGTAGAATTATCTCAGACTGGGTTTCAGGTATGGATTTAACTGATATTGCGTCGGCACATTTTGGTGGCAACGACACAACATCAATTACAAAATGTGTGCAAGCCATATACAGTAAAGTTACAAATTCAGCAACTTGGGGACTTGCAGCAATACAAAAACTACCAGGTTCAAATTCTCTTGATGAAAATTTGACAGAAAAAGAAAAAAAGAGTTTACGTAATTTGTCGGCAATGATTTTTTATGGTGTTAATTCTGATGAAGCAATACTAATGCGATTAAATAATGTACCCAGGAGTATTGCTCCCAAAATGGGAGAACAGTATAAAAACGAAAATCCTGAGTTTTTAAATACTACATCTAGTAATGTGATAGATTGGATAACACATCTAAATAATGACAAGTGGGATTCCGTAATACCAGTAAATAAAAAATTAACCGGGGCAGAATACAAACAAATTTGGAAAAAACTAAGTGGTATGTCATGAGTATAATGGTACAAATTCCGCTAGAATGAGACCAAGCAAAATATGATAATTTTTGGAACAGTGTGGGCTAAACTTCTCAACAAAATTGTCTTCTAAATTCTACAATCCCAAGGACTGACCAAAACAGTGTATTCTGAGTCTATGCACGCACTACCATTCTTTCTGCATTCTGTTCAAAAGAGAGACCATACCAAGATATGGTATTCTCTGATGCATATTTTGATTGTGGAATAGTACAATCAGTAATAATGATGCATCTGCCGTTGTTCTAGGCCTTCTTGCTCCCAGTGATTGTGATTTCTTCCAGGGTCTTTGTGGGCATGAACCGTCCCATCAATATGACAGTGCGTGTTGTCAATCAAGTCCTTCATAAAGACATCATCCACATTTAGAATCATGTTTGTTGCCTCGACTGCTGTCTTGAGTACCTGCTCCTTTACAGCAGCAGTCTCCATTATACCACTTGATGACATGTCGGTTATACTTCTAGAAAACGAGTCAACTCCATACCATTTCCCCTTCCCTGCAGAAACGACTTTTGATCTGAGAAATGGTAGTGCATCCAGTACACTCATGCCAGCATTTCTTGCCAGAGTCATTGGAATTTCCTCTAGTGCGTCTGCAAAGCCTCGCACAGCAAGCTGCTCTCTGCCAGATATAGTGTCAGAATAGTTCCGAATTTTTTGCGCCAGTATTGCCTCACACGAACCACCTCCAAATACTATAAACGAGTCCTCTACAAAATTTCTCAGCACAAACATTGCATTTTTTGCAGTACGATGAAACTCATCAAGGTGTGTCTTGGAGACAGAACGCAGTAATAGTGTTACAGACTTTGGAGTCTGGGACTCTACAAATAACATCCTGTCGCCGCAGACATTTCTTTCATACACGTATAATGCTTCACCCAACTCAGTAGCAGATATGCTCTCTACATCTTTGCATGTCTTGGCCCCAGTGGATTTTTCCAACCACCATAGGTCGTTGTACTTTGCCCTACGAATTGAGATTATTCCGCATCTCGCTAGATGTTCTTGTGCTATATCTCCTATTCCCTTGCGAGATATCACTACATTTGCACCAGAATCTACCACCTTTCTTACAAGTGATAACACATCAGATGTTTCCTGTTTGAGGAATTGTCCCATCTGGTCTGGAGTATTCACCTCAATTACAGATTCGGTCTTTGTTCTAGATGTCTCAAGGGCATCATTGATGAGAAGAATTTTTGCATTTTTTATTCTACGTGGCATCTCAGAGCTGTCTATAGTCTTGTCAATTACAGTACCCATAACAAGTTGAATATCTGCTGAGCTGCCCTGTTTCTCTTCTATCTTGATATCATCGATGTCAACTTTTTGCGCTCCAAAGTCAGCCACACAGCATACAGCATCAATTATCATTTTGCCCACTCTATCACTATCTGACATCGAGTCAAAGACTGCCTTGCCCTCTAGGCAAGAACAAACAAGGTTTTTCATGACTTGTTTGTCGGTGGGATCCAATCTAATCTTTATCTCCTCAAGATATTCCAAGGAAACATCAAGTGCCAGCTCAAAGCCTCGAATTATTGCAGCAGTAGGAACGCCTCGTTCCAAAAGATTCTGCGAGCATTTTAGCATCGCACCAATTAGAATTGCAGATGTGACTGTTCCATCACCTACATGCGTATCAACTGCATTGACTGCCTCAGTAACTGCCTTTGCGGCCGGGTGGTCAACATCCATCTTTCTCAAAAACGCTCCGCCGTGTTTAGTAATAGTAGCTTCTCCGAGAATGTCAATGTAGACTTTTTCCATCCCGCGTGGGCCAAGTGATGTCTTGACTGATTCAGCCATGAGTCTTCCTGCAATAATGTTGTACATTTGTGACTCTTTTGTACCTACACGCGAGAGATCTGGATTGAATATATCTGGGTATTTCATTCTGACACTACCATGCTGAAATCTTTAAAGATTGTCATGTGGATACACATACTTTAGGAGATTCGCAAACTATGTTCCGACTGACGGTTTTGGCTTGTCATCAGGTCTGTCTGTACTAACATCAAATCCAGAACTCATAAACTCGCTCTTAAAGTGTCTGAGATCCTCTCCAGATATGATATCCTCTTCAGGTGGAACATAGTCTCTGACATCGTGCCGCGCCTTTCCAGGATATCTATTTTGGGTGGCAAGCGCGACTCCGATGAATACGGCAAACGAGACCATCGGAGGAATAAGCGTATCAAGACCTGCCAGATCTACTGGCATTACAAAGAAGAATACTAGTCTGAGTAACGAGCCTACAAGTAGCGAAGCTATTGCAGCTGGCATGTTTGCCTTCTTCCAAAAGAGACCAAACGTAAGTGGTGCAAACGCGCCTGCAAACATTATATCAAATGCCAAAATTAGGTATATCCCAGGTGCAGGTACAAAGTAGCCTAGGGCTGTTCCTGCAACCATCATGGGTATCAGTGTCACACGCGTCATCCAGAGTAATTTTTTATCGTCTGCACCGGGTTTTCCAAGCCACCGCCGTTGTATGATTCTTGTTACTAAATTTCTTGAGATGACACTAGATATTGCAAGTAGTCCACCACTGGCAGTTGACATGGATGCACCTATGACACCCATCAGAATGGCAGCCCCTATTGCAAAAGGCAGATGTTCTGTTGCCAGTAATGGTAACGCAAAGGCAGGCATGGTATCAGCAGGTAGATAGTATAGTGCTACAATACCTAGCATACTAGTAGGAACTACAGTGAATAGCGTCAGGGCACCACCCATGAAAGCACCTCTCCTTGCAGTCTTGGGACTCTTTGCGGCAAATACCCTCTCCATAAAGTCAAGTGCAATGATATCCCCGAGTCCAAGGGATAGTATGGCAGCCCAATTAATTAGCGCACCATTACCCACATCAAACAAACCTGAGAGGTCCAAGTATGCCGGTGGTGCGCTATTATATATGACATCCCACGGTACGCCAGAGAATCCTCCTGCAAAGAAGAGAAAGCCAACCCAAAAGCCACCGATGGCCAAATATATCTGAAATAAATTCGTATATGCAGATGCAAATAATCCGCCTGCCACCGTATACGCCACTACAACCAACGACGAGATCAAAATTCCCCAGAAATAATTAATTCCAAAAACTGTCTCTAAGATGAACCCACTAGCAGCCAAATTACCTGCAACCAACACGATAAAGCTAATTATCATCAACACACCAGAGATTCCCTCAGCACCATTACCGTACCGTCTAAAGTAAAAGTCAGGTAGAGTTATCATTGTCATTTTATTGAGTGGTTTTGCGTAGAACATGGCAGTGATTAATAGACAGACTCCAAGCCCTATCGGAAGCGCGGCTCCAGCCCAGAATCCAAACTCAAAGACAAGTGCAACATTCCCAAGTGTAGAGTTTCCATCGACTGCTTGAGCTGCAAGCATTGTCCCTACCATTGCAAGGGGGAGACTTTTGCCCGCAACAATAAGTCGCCTTCCGCTCTTTTTGACCATCTTACCTGCAAGAACGCCCACTACAAGTGTCAGTACTATAAAGGCAGCAATTGCGATCCCAAAATCCCCAAGCTCCACCATCATACCATATAGGTTGAAAAATTATTTAAATATTGAAATTTTCAAGTAAAGTACGTTTTAGGAGTAAAAACTAACACGTATAGTACATTTAGTAAAAAATTTTACAAAAATTTTACTAAAAAGTATAATTATTGCATTAGATAGATTTAGTCACACCTGAGATACAACATCCACAGTACCACTCACATAGTATCGTATTTGTAGTGCCACATTCACGATATCGTGCACAAAACCACCATACGGCATATTCTTGCCTGCAAACTGAGCAGATAATCATCAAATGATAATTTACAAATCCATGCTAGTGATATAGGCAGGATTTCAGCACCCCACAGGCTTTTAATCTGAATATACTACCATAAATCGTGGACAAACAGTTTGCGTTTGCAGTAGTGTTGATTATCCTAGGTATTGGAATAACCCAAGTAAACCCAGATGACCCATTCTTTAGCGGCCTTGGGTACGGCACCGTTACGATGGCAGCAGTATGGATTGTATTTAGAATAGTCAAGGATTTGAAAAAATGACTCAAATATACAGTGAGACATTCTAGGGTTTAGTCTACTCGGATGTATTTCCAGAATGAATAGAGTCTTGACAAGTATGATGATATCTTGAAAAATAATTTGTGTATTTGAGTGATGTGTAAATCTGTAAAAATTTAAACCTCATCGATATATTGATGATATTTAGATATGGGAAAATGGGACTCTGAAAATGATTGGATTAATGCCAATGAATATCATGCCACATCGAATCATTTTAACAAATGGAGTAAAAAACGAACATTTATTGTGGTTTTACTTTTGGGGATAGTGTTTGTTTTTGCAACGTCACCTGATTTGTTTTTTGAGTTACTTGAAAGTACCACATCTGAAATAGAAAAAATTATCTCAGAAAATGAATTACTATCTACAATTTGGAAAAATACAAAAATTGGAATATCTGATGTAGAAGAAATCTCAGATGGTATGATATCTGAAATTTGGAATAATGTCAAGAGTGTGACATCGGAGATAAAAGTGCCTGTTCCTGTGAATGTAAATCAAAGGTTGGAATCAGGATTTGATGAAAAAATAATAGAACAATACATTTACGATTTTACAAATGATGAAAGGCAAGTTCGTGGGTTGTCCATCCTCTCAAAGGATTCTACAATAATTGAGATAGCTAAAAGTCATAGCCTAGATATGTCAGAGAGGGATTATTTTGAGCACGATACTCCAGAGGGGTTAGATCCAACAGACCGTGGGATCAGAGCAGGTTTTGAATGCAGGAGAGATTATGGCTCATTTTACACATATGGCCTTGCAGAAAACATTGCTCTGAACTATACATATTCAACATACAGAATATCTGGAGATAAATCAACGTATGATTGGCTTGAGAATGAGGAGGAACTTGCAAAGGATATTGTTGTTGGATGGATGAATAGTCCCGGACACAGGGAAAATATCCTCAAAGATACCTATGAGAGAATTGGAATAGGCGTGATAATAAATGATGCCGAAGAGGTTTATTCGACGCAGAATTTCTGTTAGTTTGTGTTG
>JAPOPJ010000150.1 GCA_026712925.1 Nitrososphaerota archaeon | reverse complement strand
GCTATAATAGTTGATGTACAAATTCTCGGAGATAGTTTAGATGGTCCGGAGCGTGCAGAACAGTCAATTTTAGACTTTGGAATAGTGACTCCAATCATCATTATTTCTGGTGTGGTAAATCTAGAAGATGTTAAGAAAAAATATGGCGATATATTTTTTGAGTATGTACATAAAGACAATTACAATAAAGATTTACCGCGTTTTGTTGAAAATGCATGTAATGTGGAAAACCGCTATTACCATATGATAAACATGCTCACTGAATTAGCCAAAAAATTCAAAGTTCTCAATCATACATTTCCAAAAGATATGATATTGGATAATGTTGTATTACAATTGTTTGAAAGTGGTGGTGGGAAAACCATCAAAGATCTTATCTCGTTAATACCCAAGGGGTTAAAAACGGAAATGTCCAAAGTAGGTCAGATTATTTTAAATATCATAAAAGATACAAAAGATAAAAATTAAGATTTGAATTTAATCTCTGCGTGGTAATGAATAGATCATGTGTTTTAATATAGCTCTTCCTACTGACATGGCAAGATTTACTGGTACTGCATCAGATACTTGTTGTTGCATTGAATGTAATGGTCTGTGTTATCCCAAAAGTAGTTTGCATTAGGATTTTGTATGTATATCTGCCTGAGAATGCTGAGGATTTACCAAAAGCCTCGAATTTGGGGAAGAACCGATTTATCCAAAGTTTTAAAAGGATATGTTGGAATTTTCTAGTAATGGCTATAACACCAGATTGGAATGAGCAAGATCTAGCGATTTGCATGAAATATGATGAAAAGGTAAATCGTGGAAAAATGGGGTATAGAAGGGTTCAAGTAAAATAAACCCCCTACCATTTTGTTTTGTTAATTGAAAATATAGTTTGATTTTGACGGATTTTTGGTTGATCTGCATGGTGCAGAAAGATGTCTAACATCAACAAATCGTTAAATGAGTTTGCAAAGGGTAACCTTGATCTAGATTCAAGAGACTGTAAGCACTTTGCAGACAGAGTAACATATCTGTGACTTGATATTCAGTCCTTAGGATTGTAGATGCCTAAAAGACCTATATCACTCATGGTGGTGGAACATCTTGACTAGGATCACACTATAGTGGGAATCCCTGCACCTTAAAGCCATCAAAGGGGAGTCATACACCATGGTATAGAGCAAGTTTACATCAGAGCAAAATGTGCAGTATTACTAGAATCTATCAAGACCAATATGGCCATAACTTAGCTGTATCGCAAGCACAACATCCACTCCCAGACATTTCATACTTGATGGTGGCATTCATGGGTATAGGTAAGCACTGCTTTGAATATGATGGAAAAATCAACTCTATCAAAACCATCAGGGAATGGACATGCTCAAGAGTATGGTAGGTGAAAGGCAATACTCATTGATGTATTAAAATCGAGAAAAAAGATTAAACACGGCAAAGTAGCATTTGAGCTTATCCAGACCACTCAAGTATGCCATACCGTATGCGACAAACCAGCAAAACTTACTGCTAAACTCTACTGTAATGTTTGGTAATATACTCAAGATTAGATAAATCTTCTAAACCAAAAGATAATTTGTAAAATTCATCACGTAATGACTCTTTAGAGTTAAAATCTAATATTGTATCAACACTAGTGCAAATAATGCCTAAACTTTTTGCAGCTAGAAGGATTTTTTTATTATCAGAAATAATTGAAGAGTTAGAGTCCACAGCAGATGCTATAAACTGTGCATGTTCTGGTAAAAGTTTTTTTGCTCTTCGTAGATAAAACTCGCACGCAACTCCTTTTTCTGGATTCTCATATATCTCAATGACTTTGACGATTTTCTCATTATTTAGAAGTTTTTCTAATTTCTCATTGTTTGTTTTATCTGCATAATCTAGTAATCTTATATAGTCTGTACTAGTTAAAACAATCATACATTGACTAAATATTTTGTACAGATGATCAATCCCACTAGTATTGATTATACTTTTTAATGCCATATAGTCTAGAAGAAAACTCTCAGATATTTTAGGCAGTGATATCTTGGAGAGTTTTGAAATTATATCGTGAAGGAGAATATGAAATTTCTTACCATGCTTGGTTAATTTGTAAAAAACATACTTGTCGGCTTTGGGTTTTGTCACATCTGCTTTAACAAGGGAGTATTGTTGTAGTTTTCTAAGGTGTTTTGATAATGCATCTCTACTCAAACTAGTATTAGACATTATATCATTAAACGTAACTTGTTCTTTAGCAATCATTTCAAATATGTTGGCTCTTGTAGGATGTGTAAGCGTATTTAATATCTCTAGATTGAAAATCGGGTGCATCATGTGTTGCATAAATGGAGTGAATGGTATAAATGAGTTCTGCTTAAACAGAACTTGTATGATAATTCCCATCAATAATTCCCATGAATATCAAAGATACATCGCAAATTATTGAAAAATTAGAAAAAAGAACTAAAGACATATTTAAAACACCACGAGGCTAATGAAGACAAGTTATTCATTGATACTAGGGTGTATGCAGAGTTTGACTACAAATTATCAAATTCAGAATAAAAGGAGCATTTCCATGCACTAATTAATGAAAAAAGCGTCTGTCCTAATCATAAATTCAAGACATCGTTATACTTTGAAAGGAATATTCAAGGAATTATTTTGCAATCTAAAAAATAAACATGTTCATCTTCCTAGAAGATATGGTCCTGCTGTATTTGTTGATTCCACAATGTCAGTAAAGGATGAAGATATTAAACAAGCTCTGACCAATATAGTAAATATCAAAGTAATAATCGCAAGCTATATCTCCTAGTGAACTCACTTGGCGGTTACATCTCATCAGCATTCAAAATAGCAATGGCTATCAGAAAATCTTTTACCGACATTACTGTGTTTGTACCACATATTGCAGCTAGTGGTGGAACAATGTTGGCACTAACAGGGGACAGAATCCGCATGGGTATGATGAGCCAGCTAAGCCCGGTAGATGTTCAAGTCATGTATAAAGGGCAACGTGTGTCTGTAAATTCTTTTCTTGCGGCAGAAACAATCATCCACAAACGTATAGTCATGAGAAGTGACAATGAATTATCATACCTTGAAAAACAACTAGCAGAATCATTTGATCCTGTTATTCAAGTAGAAGCTGGTAAAACAATAGAGATGGGTAAAGTATATCTTAAAAGGATACTAACAATGGTAGGATATGACAAAAAGCAGTTGGATAGCATGATGCTGTATCTGATCTCAGGCTTGCCTACACACGGCTTTGTTATTCAGTCAGATTTGGCCAAACAGATAGGCATCAAGGTAGAGTCAAGTGAGGAAAATCCCAACGAATGGGATATGATGCGAAATTGGTTTTTAAAATATATGGACAAAGCCAAAGTCAGGCACTTTGTAAGATATGTAGTGCCAAAGAAAAAATAGTTTCTACTGTTCACGTGGCATACGCCAGCGCATGTATCCTTCCCATGCATCGTAATTTATTACATCTTCTAGTCGCATCCCAGTATCAGCATTATCCTGGTCACTAGTGTGTGATTCTGTCTCGTTTTCAGATGAATTTGACTGCTCTGTAGATTTATTCATACTTTTATTGCACAATTCTAGTATATAATAATAAAGTCAAGCAGGGTATAATGGACATCACAGATAATATCTCTAGTTTTGAGTAGAATTGCCACATTATGAGAGTTCTTTTGCAAATTCGAGGAACTCATTAACCATGCCATCTAATCTTGATGTTATCTATGATTATATCGTTGAGATAATCCTATATTATGCAGTGCCTACAGATTGACTTTGGCATGGTATAATGGCTGAAAATCTTGGCTTTGTTGGGTCTGGCTGTTTAGCAAAACTCTCAGAATTTGTAAAAACCCCCAAGACACTCAAATTTGACATCTTTTGTACCTGACTTTGCATTTTGGCAGGTTTTGATGTATGGTGTATGTGCAAAAACAACTAATCAGTCTTTGCCATAATGATTGTATAAAGCGACAAACTATGACAAGTCAATTATCAAAGCTGACAAAACACAAAAACTGTATAAATTGGACACGTTCAATAACATCTTTACGTTAATTGATTGGTCTATAGAACCACTCTATGGAATTTCCGATTGGTACACCCTTGGACTGTAACTGCTCTTCTTCTTCAAGATTTTGTAGTGTGTTCTCGATACATTTTAGCACATGCATGGGTTTTATATTATTAAATGGGATTTGTTCAAGCAGGTTCATGTCATTTATTATCTGTTCTGCCGTATATGCATCTCTATTACCCTTGAGATGTTCCATAATCATTGATTCTAGCACGGAAGCTATGTCTGGCTTTTTATCCCATTCTTCTTCGGGTAACATTATTCATATTAGCAGAATAAATGTTAAGAGTGTTGCGGTTAGAGCAATGCAATAAGAGCATTGTGTGCTATGATATATTGCTGATTTCTTTGTTGCGTATCAGTCCTTGGGATTGTAGAATTTAGAACACAATTTTGTTGAGAAATTAACCCATACTATTCCAAATAGGATTCTTGTAGTTAGTATTAAGAGAGTACTGGCAGGCTTTTGACATTTTATTTAATGCGTTTAAACTAAATTATAAATCGCTTCTATCATGAGTGATGCTCCTCTATATGATGAATCTTTTAGATATGTACAATCCCAAGTATAACCATAATGCAGTCTTACACTCACTGTCTAAATTAACCAGTATCATATCAGTCTGAGTTGATTTTGATGACTTTATTTTAAACAAAAACTATGGATGGGATGATACACTTTATGCAGAGATTAGTTTCTTGATGCCTTTTATGGCTTCCTTTGCGTTTTTAAATTCGCCTGCTGCAACATCTTCACCTTTTTGATATCTATCCTTGCTTAAGATTTTAACCATAATCATATAGACCCAAAACCCATTATAAAATGTAATTGATCAGACCCAAGTAATGTGACTATTTCTATATCTACGTTAGTTGCGGCTAGAATTAGAAAGTGTGATGAATTAGTTGTATCAGATACATACTTGTCATATTTGTGGAATTTACAAGCTGAAAAGCAAAAATAGTCCAGATGTGGTTTCTTGTATGACGGGTATTGCAAGTATTTCATCGAGTTTTTTCTGAGAATCATTTGTTTCATTCATTTTGTCAGTCATGTTGATATTCTACAAATTTTCATATAGCGACTCTGAATGAAAATCCATGCTAAACATCATTGTTCAACAACCATTCTTCCTTGGTGGGCACAGATGCGATTATTTCTAGTGATATGCAAGTTTGTGGGTTCTTGACTTGTACATGATTAAGCCTAATTGTAGTAGAGTATGTTAGCTTTGATTGATCTGTGGAGTATGATCGTCTTTTTCCAAGACTATCTCATTGTTATGTGGGATGTCAAGCCGTAATGCCTGACCATATTT
>JAPOPJ010000322.1 GCA_026712925.1 Nitrososphaerota archaeon | reverse complement strand
CCCATCAAATACCGTAAGTGTAAATTCTAGTTCTGTAGGGTCTGCGGGAGCTGTAAATGTAGTCCGTGCTAAGTTGGGATTGTCTATGTTAACTGTTGGAGTTTCTGAAGTTATTGAAGTTTGTTCCCAAGTGTATTTGAGGTCGGCATCATTACCATCCGGGTCAGAACCGGAACCGCTCAGAGTTACAGTACTTCCGGGTGCAAACGTTCTATCACGTCCAGCGTTTGCAGTGGGGGGTTGGTTTTGTGTAGGGGTTGGATTTTGTGTTGGAGCAGATACGGTTATGGTTACGGTGTCAGTAAAAAATTCAGATGTAACATGATTAGTTATCCTCAATGTGAACGTTAATGTAGCAGGGCCTGTAGGTGCAGTAAATGTGGGCTGTACTGTAACCGTGCTTGAAAGAATACCTATATGTCCAGTAGGTTGAACCCAATCATAGGAGATAGTATTTGATATGGCGGGTGCGGAGCCAGAAGCATCAAGTGTGACAGTAGCACCAGATGCAACTATCTGATCTGGACCGGCATCGGGCACAACTGTCTGTGCAAAGGAATCTTCAACCATTCCACTAAAAGATAAAACCATGAATGTTACAGCAAGTACACATACCCACACAATGGGGGGGATCTAACTATCTCATCATTCATGGTATGGTATGGCAAAGTTTACTTAAAATCTTTTTGGTAAGTTGAGTACAGCTGCGTAGATTGTAGTATGTTGAGCCCATTTTGATGTTCTTGCATGCCTATTTCATCATATAGCACTAGTAATCATTGATGAACTCTTTCTTATCTATACCTGCATACAATAGTATCGATAATTGGGTTTTAATTTTCAATTTCTTGTTTCCTGTTGGCACGACTGTAACGTGACTATTATTACGTAGTGTCATGTGACTACCTTTTCTCTGGGTTATGACAAACCCCTTTCTCTGTAGATATCTTGTCATCTGGTTGCCAGATATACGTGGAAATTTTGTCATCATTCTTTCATGATGAGCATGTTGAAATCCGTAGTATTCCCACTTTCTTCAGCAGCAAGCTCCATTGCCTCTTTCATATTCTCCATCACTTCTCCAAACGTATCTCCTTCTGATACTGCATGAAGCTCGTCACAGGTACTGACAAATCCTCCCTCATCAAGATCTTGGGCTATTACAACTGAATATGTCTTTTTTTGTACTATTGTACTCATGATGCTGTTACTACTATTAGTGTTATAAAGATTCTAAGAGTTAAAATCTGTCGCCAATTCTTTTCAGGCACAGAAAATATTTCTATAAAGACAATTTCAGGTAGGATCGCAACAAACTCTTTTGACACATTTTCATGTCTATACAAATACACAAAATCACACATTGTCATACCTTATGAGTAAATTCACAGTGTGTGAATATTTATTCAAAAACTACACTGGCTCGATTATCATCATCTGCTGAATCACTCACCAAAATTATTCCCATGAATAATTTCATACCATGTGATAAATGATACAGTCGGGTCTAGTTCTGCCCATCACTTACTTGTATGAATGCCAGATAGTGATCTGCATGCTGTATATACATGGAACCCGTAGAGTCTGCCGGGACAGACTCTCCATCAAAGGTAAGTGTGGTGACAAATACGGTTGTATTTTGGCCGTCAATATTTGCCATCATACTCTTACTTGGAGAGCCATCAATTCCAATTATGCTTCTTGGCGTGGATTCTTCAGATATGGTAAAGTTGAGATAGCTGTTGATGAATGTGGATAATTCTTCATTGTATGTTATAGTGATTTCATTTGGTGCAGTGATTTGAGCTGATATCAGAGTATCACTCATCTCTTTGATGTTTCTTGCTACTGGTTTTGCAATTGTTATGGTTATATCATCTGTGGTAGAATCAGTCCCATCAGATACCGTAAGTGTAAAAACTAGTTCTGTAGGGTCTGCTGGAGCTGTAAATGTGGTCCGTGCTGATTTGAGATCGTCTATGTTAACTGTTGGAGTTCCTGAAGTTATTGAAGTTTGTTCCCAAGTGTATTCGAGAGTGTCGCCATCAGGGTCTGTACCAGAACCACTTAGGATTACAGTACTTCCGGGTGCAAATGTTCTATCACGTCCAGCGTTTGCTGTGGGGGGTTGGTTTTGTATCGGGGTAGGTGTTGGTGCAGGATTTGGATTTTGTGTTGGAGCAGTTACGGTTATGGTGACGGTATCAGACGAACTAAGATTATTTGAACTATCAATTACCGTTAACTCAAATTCTAGTGTTGTAGGACTGTTTGGTGCAGTAAATATAGGCTGTATGTTAGTACCAGTAAGGACCACACTATGTCCTGAAATTCGTGACCATAGATATGAGACACTGCCTCCAGGTGCAGGAGTCGAGGCAGAAGCATCAAGTGTAACCGTCGCACCTGATACTACTTCCTGATCTGGCCCAGCATTAGCCACAGGCTGTGCAAAGGAATCTTCAACCATTCCACTAAAAGATAAAACCATGAATGTTACAGCAAGTACACATACCCACACAATGGGGGGGATCTAACTATTTCATCATTCATGATATGATATGGCAAAGTTTACTTAAAATCTTTTTGGTACGTTAAGTTTGTTGCATAATTTTGGGAATTTCGTACATTTGCAAGTAATTCTGTCATAGTCAACACCAAACTATACGAAAATCATACCTGTTATACTAACTTGGTGCGTATATCGCATTTAT
>JAPOPJ010000149.1 GCA_026712925.1 Nitrososphaerota archaeon | reverse complement strand
TGCACTCTGAATCTGTTTCTTACAACTCATTTTAAGCAAATCCACTCCCAACATCATGTCCACACCTTTTTGTTTATACTGAGCTTTTATTCCATCATGTGTTTTTTGCAGACGGCCTAGTTTTACCTCAAACCTGGGTATTTTTTTGAGCTGTTTGATGAAAGATTGTTTTTTACGGTATCGTACTTTTTCATCATCAGTCGGCGGGTTGCTCTGGTGAGGCATTGCGGTATAATAATATGTTTTCAGGAGTGTCATATTGTCGCTTATCTTCTCAGATAATTTTTTAAAATCAATTTTAGGTTTACCTTTCTTTATTAAAACCTCCTCCAAGTAACCGCCGTCTATGAAAATTGCGCATCGATCCATAAGATATAGAGTCAAGGCGTTGTTATTATAATTACTGTCGTTCATGCGAACAGTAGCGAGTATTTTTTCTAGAAATTGTACTACATTTAGCAGTACAACTCTAGGACTACCGTTCATGCGAACAGTAGCGAGTATTTAATAATTTTTACATACCAGAGTTATAATTTAAGCATTTTGTTTTGTCGATTCTTTACCAAATTCGGATCTTTTGCTATTTTAAGCCCTTGACCTCGATATGTCTGTTGTATTATATGAAAATTATGTCCGCTAGATTCTTTCCCAAACCATACACTTTGACTAAATTGATCCTCTGATCTTGACATATTCATTATATGTGATGAATTTGAGGCATTTTTGGATTCTTTGTAACTTCAAAATGGGCTTTGGTGCATATCAGTATATGGTCACTCTTGCTATGTTTGGTGTTATGGATATGATGAAATGCTTGACATCTTTTATCCATCCAAACGACAAGTTTGGGAAATAACCCCGGAACATTACCGTTAAATTGAACGTAAACTCAGCAGAATTGCTTTGACTTTTGAGGCAAAAATTGGTAATGCCGAAGACCTAAAGACTATCATATCTTCCATATCAACTCTTGTAGAGGAGGCAAACTTTGTTGCAACCTCAGAAGGAATCACGTTTAGAGGGATGGATCCCTCGCATGTTGCATTAATTGATATTTCTTGGCCCAATACTGCCTTTGAAAGATACGAATGTGACAGCGAGAACAACTTTGGTGTCCGTATAGAAGAATTTTCAAAGATTGTCAAGAGAGCAGAGAAGAAAGACGGTATTGAAATCAGCATCTCAGAGCAAAACCAAATGCTAATCACCATTGGAAAGAACAGAAAATACAAGATACGCCTCATTGAGAGTTCTGCCACTGAGACACCGCTACCCAAAATAACATTTGACTCCAAGATTACACTCTCATCATCAAAACTGCAAAAGATGTTAGGCGACGTGCAGGTAATTTCTGACTATCTAACTATACGAACCGATGGTTCAAAGGCTTACTTTTCTGGAAAGGGTGACTCTGGTGAGGTCGAAGTCGGCGTTGAGGAGACAAAGGTTCACTCTACTCCAAGAACTAAACCAACAGACAAGGCACCTACAGAAGAAAAACCAGAATTACCTCCTCCAGACAAGGCAGACGGTGGGCAGATAAAGGTCCGAACAGGTGAAACCGACGTTGAAGATGACAGCATTGAGATATACTCTAAAGAAGACAGCACGGGCGCATATAGCCTTGAATACCTCAATCCAGTAGTAAAGGCAGTAGGAAATTCAGGAGGCAAGATTACCTGTGAATTTTCCAGTGCAAAGCCCCTCAGAGTTGAGTTCAAGGTAGCCAACATGGGAAGGATTCACTTTTACCTAGCACCACGCGTGGAGAGCTAGATCGTGACTATAATCAGGTTAAAGCATTTAAAGATTGAAAGATTCAGGTGATTCTAGAATGAATCTTGTTCTAAAGTACGGTGGCACGACAATATCATCTGTTGCAGACATACTAGAAATAGCAAAGCACATCAAAACTCTCTCAAAAAAGAACAACATCACACTAGTATGCTCTGCTGTAAATGGTACTACTGATGATTTAATTGAAATATCAGAGTCTATAAGAAATGAAAGCAAAGCAAATGCAAGACGGCTTGCCGCAAAGATAACCAAAAAACATGACGCGCTTGCCAGAAAGACGATAAAAAAACCCAGCAACAAAAAGAGACTGTTGCAAAAATTCAAACAAGATTTTGCAGAGCTTGATGCCGTGATTGATGGGATGGTATTACTTGGCGAGGTCACGCCACGAACCATGGACTATCTAATCTCATTTGGCGAGCGCCTTTCAATAAAATTGATATCTGCTGCACTAGTTGACCTAGGAGCAAAGTCTGTACCACTTACTGGAAAAGAAGCAGGAATTGTAACTGATTCAAACTTTGGAGAGTCAAGGCCGCTAATGGACACTACTAGACTACGTGTCTCAAAAACAATAGGCTCACTACTTGCAAAAAATACAATACCAGTAATTGGTGGCTTTGCAGGTGCAGATCAATATGGCCGTATCACTACACTTGGCAGAGGTGGTTCAGATTATACTGCGACAATAATTGCATCATGTATAAAATCTGATCAAGTATGGTTGTGCAGTGATGTTGATGGTCTCATGACAGCAGACCCTAGCATTGTAAAAAATGCAAAGATTCTCAAGGAGGTATCTTATGCAGAGGCAGTCGAGATGGCACTGTTTGGTGCAAAGCACATTCACCCCCGGGCCTTTGAGCCACTACTAGCAAAAGAAATTCCAATGAGAATACGCAGCTCATATAATATGGAAAACGAGGGCACACTAGTAACTGCAAGACCCGCTGCAAAAAATACCGTAAAGTGCGTCAGTAATATACAAGATAATGGACTAATTGACATCCGGGGTGGCTCTATGGTGGGAAACCCCGGTACGGCTGCAAAGATATTTGCCACGCTTGCAGACGCGGGGATTAATGTGATGATGATTTCCCAGAATCCATCTGAGTCAAGCATTACAATAGTGGTAAAAAACACCGCGCTTGACAAGGCAGTAAGTGTCCTAGAGATGGGGCTGTTGGGAAAGATAATCAAAAAGCTTGAAATCACCACAGATGTGGCAATCATTGCACTTATCGGTTCGGGTATGAGGGGTACAGTAGGTGTTGCCTCAAAGGTGTTTGGTGCCATCGAGAAAAACAAGGTTAATGTTGCAATGATTACCCAAGGCTCTTCTGAGCTCAACTTGGCATTTGTTGTGAAAAATTCAAACTCAAAGCTGGCCGTGCGGGCCTTGCATGAGGAGTTTGAGCTTGACAGGATTAACTAGAATGCCACACCACACAAAAGAGATAAAATCATTTAAGGGAATAGGCTTGAGAAATTCCATGAAGCAGTATGTAGTAATTATTGCGTTTGGCGTGCTTTTAGTAGGAATTTTGGGAGCATCACTTGTACCAGACCAGGCAGCTGATGCTGGTGAGAGAGAAAAATTAGAGTTTACAGAAACTGTTACATCATCGCAGGATCCCGGTCGAGGAAATGCAGACTATCAGCTGGCAGTAATCCTGCCGCCTAGTGAGGGGACGCTATATGATGGCTCTGTTACATTTGCCTCAAGTAGTGATGTTCAGGTTTTTGTTCTCCACGAGCTAGGTCCGGGTGATGCCAAGGGTCAGCCTACGTGGACAATTGATGAAAAGACAGTGTATGGCCTTTCTCTGATGGGCGTGCCGTCAAGTGCTGGATCATTTGAGTTTACTGGTGCTGCCCTAGCACTCCACTCACAAGACAATAAACCATTCACTGCAACTGCAAGTGTGGACGGATGGGCTAAAGGCCAAGCACCAGAGATGATACTGCAAAGACTCGAGGTAAATGTCGAGTCACCATTTCTACTATCAAAGGGAGTCGTACCTGTAATAATCCCCATGCACCAAGGTCTGCATGATGCAGGAAATATTTTATACATAATTACTGATGCCAGCAACCAAGAGTTTGCAGAAAAGATATCCAAACAACAAGACTGGCGTGTAGAACTTGCACCATCACTTGCCAATGCACCAAAAGATTCTCTACAAAATGTATTCATATTTACAAACGGTGTCAGAGGTGATGGATTATATGGCTATCAGAATGAGGTATTTTCAGGCATTCCAGGTGAACCCGGACATGCTACACTAAATTCTGTAATTGAGGTCACATGGAAAAAAGGTCAGAATGAAATAGTGTTAGAGTCTGCCCAAGATGTCTTGGATGCAGAAAATGGGGGACGTGTTGAATTTAATGAGACTGGAATTGTGGCAAACATATCTCAGATAGTCTGGCCTGATGGACAGTTGACAGTAAGGGAAAGCCCCGAGATTACAAGTGATATGGAGTATGGCGGGGGCCAAGTAATTGAGATAGACAAAGATGGTATGACAGTCACGTTTGTAGCACATCGAGGTTGGGGTCCTGATGGAAGGACTGCATATCATATTGTAACTAGTGCAACGCCTTCCGGGCCTGCTGGTGTGATGGGTGTAGTGCATGCGCCAGACTTAGATGGCCTAATTACAAGCTCAGCAGCCGCAGACCTCTTTAGATTCCAAAATGGTATCATAGGTCCTGGAGCGCTTGGATTCCAACCAGGCATTGCAGGTGCAGCAGTAGGTGACAAAAACTATACTCCAATGTGGCGTGTCTATATCGTAGAATGGAATGAGCCGGATGATGCAAATATTCTAGAGACAAGATATGATATTGACTCTTCAAAGAAGGAGGGCCTTCTCACAGTAAGCATTGCAAGCCCTATGAATAACATTCATGTTGTAAACTCGCCTGTTATAGATCCGTTCCAATAGTATCAGAGCAAACAGAATGCGTGTGAAGTATATACGCAAAACCCCGTTACCGGCGCGCCATGTTATGTCGTATATTCATATCATGTTTGGTCCTTTACCAAACTAGATGCTTGAATGGATAAAAGATGCCAAAGAATCATCAAATCCATAACACCAAATACAGCAAAGGTGACCACACACTAAACACCAAAGTCCATTTTGACTGCTAAAGAACCTAAAACGCCTCAAATTTTTCATCCTAGATGGATATGTAGAGATCAGTGGATAAAATTAACAAAAGCGCTAAATTTGGGAAAAGTCATCTTTGTGAAAATTAATATAGAATCAAAAAGATCAAAACAAGAGCTCAGTTGTCACGGCTGATGCTTTTTTGGTGTCATCATCCATGGCATCAGATCGGCAGGGTATAGCTCCTGTCGGCCATTTTTTCATCATCTGCCACATTTCCTGATTCATGTCATACTATACGTATTGTCTATATATATTTTTTAACTATATATATGAAATAAATATACGAATGTTATAACACAAGATATAACATGAGCATGAAGGTAGACGGCGCATACTGGAGACATGAGTGTAACAGATGTGGTGAGATTTGGTACAGCAGGAACGAGTCCCCGAAGAACTGCAACAACAAGAAATGTAATTCTCCATACTGGAACAAGGAACGGGTAAGATAGATCAAGGTAAGAATAATATGACCAAAAAGAATAAGGCAAATTGTAACACCAAACACCGTCCAAACTAACTATAGCGACAATCTAGAGATCCTTAAAAAATACATCAAGGATGAATCCGTCGACTTGATCTATTTGGATCCGCCTTTAAACTCCGACGAAATCTATAATGTCATCTTCAAAAGCAGTGATGATGACTCTCCTGCTCATAGTAAGATACGCTTTAGGTGTGCAAATTTCCAAAACTGTTAGTTTAACCATAATACTGCAAACTTGACACTACACTTGGAGTATTCCCCTAAACGGATAAATTACTTGAGATATGATCCGTCCTAGTTGACTGGAAAACTCTACATCGTTGGTGTCGGACCTGGGCACCATGACCACATGACCTTTAGGGCAAAAGAAGCAATTGAGGAGAGTGACACTATAGTAGGATATGAGACGTATGTCAATCTAGTACAAGACCTCATTGAAGGAAAAACAGTCTACCGCTATGCAATGACACAAGAAGTAGAGCGTGCACGACAGTGTATAGATCTTGCAAAATCCGGTAAAATCGTCTCGCTTGTCTCAAGCGGGGATCCTGGAATATACGGCATGGCCGGACTCATCTATGAGACCCTTGCAGAAGCAGGCTGGAGTCCAAAAGATGGTCTCCAAGTGGAAATAATTCCGGGCGTGTCAGCGCTAAATTCCTGCGCATCCATTATAGGCTCACCGCTCATGACTGACTTTGCCGTACTTAGCATGAGTGACCTGCTAGTTCCATGGGAAATTATCGAAAAGCGCGTAGAGGCAGCGGCCCAAGGGGACTTTGTCATTGTGATATATAATCCCGCTAGCAAGAAAAGAATCCACCAGCTACAAGATACAAGGAAAATATTATTGAAATACCGCAGTCCTTTGACCCCTGTTGCAATAATCAAAGGTGCCTTTAGGGAATCCCAGACAGTAGTCCTGACTGATTTGAAAAGCCTGCCAGAACATTCAGACAAGCTTGGAATGATAAGTACCGTAATCATTGGAAACTCTTCTACATACACCTACGAAAATCTGATGGTCAACCCTAGAGGCTACAAGTCAAAATACAGCCTCAAACAGGCAGATGTCAAGTCTAATCCCTAGTGGCTGTTTGTTATGGCCTGAAATATGTCCCTGCTCATATTCAGCTTTTCTCTTATTGGTGATATGATACCTACTAGCTGTTCCCCTACTGCTCCTTTGAGGTCTGTAGGATGAAGTCTTTGAGCAGCAAAGTCAGCCTCTAGTTGCGCAAAATCAGCATACTCTACGTTCCCACCATATTTTTCTGGTCTTTCAATTTTGAGTACACCATTGTCACGAAATATGATAGTTCTTGCAATCTCTAATAGTGGGTTATTGTCTGTATTTCCAACCTCGCACCATGACTTGGCTATCTTTTTTCGTATCTCCTCATCAGTGTCATGTATGAATATGCCAGAGTTTGGATCTGATTTTGACATCTTTCCCACACCTTGCGTACTAGTCTCTGTAGGCTTTGAGAGTCCAGGTAATAGCTTGTGATGAACTGCAATGGGAACCTTCCAGCCCATCTTTGGAAATATTTCTCTTACCAGCATGTGTATCTTTCTCTGATCCATTCCAGCATGGACTAAATCCAAATCCATCGAATGTATATCAACTGCCTGCATCGGTGGGTAGAGAAGTTTCGCAAGATCAACTTTGGACTCGTCTTCGGATCTTCCCATTATAGTAAGTGATCTCATTGTCCTTTTCAGTGACATGTGTTTTGTGAACTTTACAAACTCTTTCCAATATTCCTCTCTAGAATCATACAGGTCTGAGCCAAGCAAGATATTTGCACCTGGACATACAAGTTTAAACGCATCACGATAGTACTGTGATACTTTGGAGATTGTCTCCCAATTTCCTCCGAGCTTGTCATTAATCATAGTATGCCAGTCGGCAAGAAAGATGGTACAGTCAATGCCCGCTTTGAGAAAGTCATTAATCTTAAAGCCAGTACTTACCAGACTGCCAAGATGTAAGAACCCAGATATCTCTAGGCCGATATAGTGCTTTGGTTTTGAGTTTGTTTCCAACATATTTACTAGCTCGTCATGTGTGACAACTTCTTCTGTAGGTGGCCTTGAAATCAGTTCTGCCTTGTCTATTGCATCCAATTATTCAGTCACGGGAAAATAAGCCTATAAAGCTATCAAATTTTTGCAGTGCGATTGTCTGCGTGAATGGTGTAGTATGCACTGCTTGCAAAGATATACCACGATATGGTGAAATCATAATTCAGTTGATGGTGCAGGAACTGAGAGACTCGTTTTTAATAGAAAAAAAGACCAACCGAAGTTGGCAAATTGCGGAGATGACGATTGATTAGTATTCTCGTCAATATACTATACATCAAACTGTTATTAAACAATTGATACTGTGTTGCGGTATGCCTTTTGTGCGTGATAAAGGCAAAATTTGAGTGTTTTATTGACTCTTGTTAGATGCACAGTACATATCACAAAACTATCTACTAGTATCACCAAATATTTTAGAATCATAGTCTTTATGCTTTTATCACACAAAAGTGTATCACAGCTTTTAAAATTCAGTATGTTATCAATAGTATTTTGGTTTTTTACAACACATATTGTTACGAAAATAAAATCAAAGTATTTTTATTGGTTCACAGCAAATACGCGGCACAGTGGGTTTTCGACGCAAAATTGTCACATTAATTATGATACAGATTGCCATAATCATATCCAGCTTTTTCATTACGGCATACTTGGAGGCAGAAAAAACTCTTGCAGGCCACATGATAAACACGGCAGGAAAAAACCGCGTGCTTGCAAGTCAAGTAGAAGTAGAGCTGCATCGTATAGCACTAGAGGGCAAAGGTACCAGTATATCCGGTAGCCCGGGTATAATTCCGGGAGCAGAAAATGACATTCCAGATGAGGACATATTTGACAAGCTTGATGCCCTGAGAAAAAACATCTACTCTCTAAAGCATGAAGGTGTATTCGGTACTGTCATGTCTATACCTACAGAAAATGACTCTACATCAGACTGGACTCTAGACGGACGACTCCTCCCAATAGCACCACAGTTTGATGACGACTGGCAAAAGATTGCAGAAAAATATGACGTATATCACAACTCCATAACTGTAATGGTTTCAGAGAATGACTATACAATGCCAAGCATTGAAGAAAGGTTAAGAATTGGCGATGAGTTGATCGTACTTTCAGACGGCCTGACTGCAAAGCTAAGCAATGGACTGGCGGCATTTTCATTTCAAATCATACTACTTCAGATAGTACTTGCCGCCATCAATGTTGCCACACATGTATTTCTCATACTAGTTATAATTCGGGTCTTTAGAAAGGCCGCCGAAAAAAGACTTGAGGGGGAAAAGTTTGCCGCACTTGGCGAGTTTGCAGCCATACTTGCACATGACATGAGAAATCCGCTAGGTACAATATACAATTCTGCAAAGCTTGTCTCAAAGAATGTGACTGATTCTAAAAGTAAAACAGAGATGAAAAGAATTGAGCGGTCCATAAACAGAATGTCCATGCAGATAGAAGGTGTCCTAAGCTACCTCAAGGTACCAAGGCTGGAGCTTGACTCACACTCCCTCAAAGAAATGCTACAAACAAGCATTGATGATGTAGAAATACCAGACAACATCAAAGTAAATGTTCCAGCAGATGACATCATGATATATTGTGATGCAAAAAAGATGGAGTTTGTCTTTACTAATCTTATCTTAAATGCTGTCCAAGCAATTGGGACTAGTGCTGGATACATTACAATATCTGTAGAGGATGCTCCAGGATATATCACACTATCCCTTGAAGACTCTGGGGATGCCATCCCAGAGCCTGTGGATGCGATATTCCGACCACTTTACACCACAAAGACACACGGTGCAGGACTCGGCCTTACAAGTTGCAAAAATGTAATAAAAGCACACAATGGAAAGATTTCAGCAAGGAATAAACCTGTCACATTCACACTAGAGCTGCCAAAGGATGTAGCAAATATCGCAAAGATGTAGATAGTAATATTTTTTGGTGGATTTACTCTTAATAAAATAATATTAGAATATGATGTGGATGGATGTAAAAACAAATCTGCTTGCCACAATCTACAAACCACTACATAGTCACATCAACACATACTATTGTGTTCTACAACTTCTGCACCAAGACTGTGGTCTAGTTATCCCGTCCAGTTCTTTGCTATAACTTCGGCCTGACTCAAAACTGTATTTGTTGCCTTTTTTGTTTTATCAGGTGGATAACCATACCTCTTCAGAATACTTTTGACCTTTAGTCTAATTTCTGCCCGAACACTATCCTTTTGCGCCCAGTCTATTGTAACGTTTTTTCTTATCATCTCTGTCAGTTCTTCTGCAATTGTCTTTAGTGCCTTGTTCCCCAATACATTCACCGCGCTGTCATTTACCTCCAACGCATCATAAAACGCAAGCTCATCCTCATCCAAATCCAATGTCTTACCCCTGTCCTTTTCGTTCCGGATCTGCTTTGCAATTTTGATCAGTTCATCTATAACCTCGTGTGTGTTAATTATCTTGTCGTTATATCTGCTGATGGTCTTTTCTAATAGTTCGCGAAAAGATTTACCCTTGACCATGTTTCTCTTTGAATATACCCTAATCTTATCTGAAAGTATTCTCAAGAGTGCCTCGCGTGCAAGATGTTTTTGTGGAGATTTTTTTATGTTTGAAAGAAAGACCTCTGATAAGATAGACACCTCAGTACCGAGATTTCCAGCATTACCGATTATGTCAATTATATCATCAGATACGATAGCCTTGGAGATTATCTGTTTTATTCCTGCTTCATATTTGTAAAAATCTGGTCCATCAGATCTAGTAGTCTTGGTGATTGCCGCCTTTATGGCCTCAAAGAACCCTACATCATTCTTGATTTTCATGGCCTCTTCTCTTGGGAGAGCTATGGAAAACGCACCGCGTAGTGCAGTAAATGCCTTTAGGAACCTATCCTTTACATCAGGTTCCCTCAGGATGTGATCCACTGCACGCGACATAAACGGCACCCGCTCTTCTGGTTTGAGATTGAAAAATTTCATATAATCAAACCCGTGGAACATGCTCTTGACGACATCATATTTTTCAAGCATTATACCCACTGCTTCATCTTGTTCATTGGCTGGTTTGCCGTGTCCACCACCATTAGTATAATCAGATATTGCATCTCTAATCTCTTTGCTCATATCCATATAGTCAACAATCAAGCCCCCTTCTTTTCCTGGATGTACTCTGTTTACTCTAGCTATTGCCTGCATCAGAGTGTGACCATTCATCCACTTGTCTAGATACATGGTATGAAGTGAAGGGGCATCACATCCTGTGAGAAAACTGTCTTGTACGATGATGTT
>JAPOPJ010000093.1 GCA_026712925.1 Nitrososphaerota archaeon | reverse complement strand
GATATAGTTTGTATTTATTGCCGCACCTCCACACAGAATAGGTATAGTCATATTGTTCTTTTTTGCATGCTCGACAAAAAACCTCATCTCTTTTGATGTGGCTACTAGTAACGCAGATAGTCCCACAGCATCTGCTCCTACCTCATCAATTTTGTCAAGAAATTCTTGCATGGGTACTTGTTTGCCAAGATCATATACAGTGTATCCGTTGTTTTCAAATATTGTCTTTACTAGATTCTTTCCAATATCATGTACATCTGCATATACTGTGCCTAGCACGAGTTTACCCTTGGTGGAGCCCTCCTCTTTTAACAGATATTTTTCAAGCTCTGCAACTGCTGCCTTCATACACTCGGCTGACTTTAGCACAAACGGGAGTATAAGCTCACCTGTTCCGAACTTGTCTCCGACTGTTTTCATAGCTGGCAGGAGATCCTCATTTAGTGTTGCAATGGCACCTTTGTGAGTTATTTCTTTAGGTTCATCAAGTGTGATTTTTCCATTATCTAAAGTATTACACTTGCATGAGATTTTTTCAGATATTGCCATAACTACATCATTTTCTATTCCATCTTTTAGCCTGTTTACAATCCTAAAGTTTGCTCTTTTTCCAGCAGGCCAAGATGGGTCAACTTGGATCTTTTTTGTTGGAGCATCTTTTTTTGCGCCTATTTTTTCAAAATATGTAATGAGGTCTGATAGTGCGTCTGGATGACTGTTAAAGATGAGTGCTTCGGCAAGCTTGCGTTCTTCTTGTACAATGTCACTGTATGGGAGTATTTCCTTTGAGTTTACTATTGCAGAGTCTAGTCCATATTTGACTGCGTGGTAGAGGAATACAGAGTTTATGATTTTTCTGGCATAAGGTGCAAGGCCAAAGCTGATATTGCTAAGGCCAAGGGTTGTATAGGAATCTGGAAACTCTTCTTTGACTCTTTTTATTCCATTTAGCGTGTTGACTCCTGCATTTGCAAACTCTTCTTGGCCTGTTCCAAGTGTGAATGCTAACACGTCAAAGATAAACTGCCAAGGTTTTAGGTCATATTTTTTCCCAGTCTCATAGAGTAGTTTTGCTGTATCGACTTTTTCATCTACTGTCTTTGCCATTCCTTTTGGTCCAATGCATAGCGCGATGGCTGGGATGCCATACTTTGACATCAAGGGGGCAATCTTTTCGAATCTACTCCCATCGCCTTCTAGGTTGATTGAATTGATTATGGGTCTTCCGGGGATCTGGGTTATGGCCGCTTCTATCACTTTGGGGTCAGTAGAATCAATTACAAGCGGTGCTTCTATCTCTATACTCAGTCTCTTTACCATTTTTACCATAAACTCTTTTTCATCAGACCGCTCATTTGTTGCAACACAGACATCCAAACAATGGGCACCGTTTTCTACTTGGTCTCTAGCCAAATCGACTAGTCCGTCAAAGTCATCATTTAGCACCATTTCTTTTGCCTTTTTTGAGCCCTGTGTGTTGAGACGTTCCCCGATGATAAGTGGCGGGGGTGTCTGCTTTAGGTCCACTGCATTTAGTGCAGAGCTTACTCTTGCTGTCAACAACATGACTCTTTTGGTGTTTTTCTAAATACTTAACCCTTGTTAGTCACTTTTTTGCATCAATTGCCACTCGTAGTGCCTTGATGTGCTCTGGATTGGTACCACAGCAACCACCTACTATTCTTACATTGTTGTGGTCTTGCACAAAATCTGATAGCAATGATGCCATCTCATCTGGAGTCATTTTGTAGACTGCCTGCCCTCCTTGGTTTTCAGGCATGCCCGCGTTTGGAACTACTAGCAAGGATAATTCACCTTGCTCATCTAGCCATCTTACACTTGGGATCATCTCTTTGGGGCCGGTAGAGCAGTTTAGTCCGAACACGTCTATTCCCATGCCTGATATTGTGGTGTATGCAGCTTGGATGTTGGTACCTAGTAGCATCTTACCGTACTGATCTAATGTGGCGTTTGCGATAATTGGAACCTTTCTTGCTGTGTTTTTTATCGCATTATGGCACGCCTCTATTGCCAATTTTACTTCTAGTATGTCTTGGCTTGTCTCAATGAGTAGTGCGTCAACGCCTCCGAGTATGAGGCCTTGTGCTTGTAACTCAAATGCTTGGCGTATCTCATCTGTGGGCTTTTGTCCCAAGTCTGCGTCATCTGAGCTGGGCAGGTATCCTGTAGGGCCCATTGAGCCTATGGCATAACGCGGACCCTGATATTGAGAACACACATCTACTGCAAGTTTTGCAATATCCTTATTCATACTGACGGTCTTTTCACCAAAGCCATACTCTTCGAGCTTTATTTTATTAGAGCCAAATGAGTTTGTCTCGATACAGTCTGCCCCTGCTTCAAGATAATTTCGGTGTATTTGCTCAATCCATTCTGGATGGGTTATTATTAGACCATCATTGAACCCATCTTTACCGTCGGGAAAGTCTTTTGACTCTGGGTTGTATTTTTGAATTTCTGTTCCCATGGCTCCATCAAATAATAAAACTCTGTTTTTCAATGCTGTGAGGAATGGTTCTTTTTCAGACAACAGTTTTTCAAGTATTGGTATGTGGTTTAACTCTTTTGAAGTATGGTTTCTCCAAATTACACACTTTGATTAAACCCCCACTCGGCCATATTTGTCATTTAGGTGGATGTGTCAAGGTTTGTGGATTTGGGTGGCAGACTTGGTTGGCAGATTTGGTTGGTAGGCTTGGTAAAAGTGTCAAATTTGGCGGATTTACTTTTTGGTATCTATTCGCATCTCATGATAATTTATGTATAATTGGGGGAAAATGTTGTTGGTTTTGTGTTTGCAGAAGCATGAGTGTGGACAGTTATTAAAAATTAATATAGAACACAAAATATCGGTAAATGTGGATTTGAACCCACGATGTTCCTTACCGAACAATCGCCTCTTCGAGGTAATCGCCTATCAGGGCGACACCTTACCAAACTAGGTAAACTCACCATGTGTTATACTCCAATTTTGGTAACTGTTCACATTCAAGTGCATGCAAGCACAAAATCAGCATGCATTTCTCCATATCTGTGCACAAACTATCATGAGATGTGAACAGTTACACTTTTTGCATCATAAAAAACATTCAAACATATCTAATGACGGCCTATAAGCATGAGGAATCCATTTAATCCTGGCTCTGGCTCTAGACCCCCATTTCTTGCAGGAAGGGATGGTGAGTTGTCCATGTTCAGAAAAATGCTGGCATCTATAGTTGATGGTAAAAGTGAAAACATAATACTTGCAGGACTTCGAGGTACGGGCAAAACCGTACTTTTGGATGAGTTCTATAAAATATGTCATGAAAAAAAATTTTTCCCCATTAAGAGATCTCAATTTAGTTCTAAATACAACGATTCTGGTCAATTCTATGATGCGTTAAAATACGATATGTCGTCTGCCGCATCAAGTCTATCTGTTACAACTACAATAAAACAGAAACTAGGATCAATGGGTTCTGCCTTGAAGCCAAAAATGTGGGAATCCCGAACATTTTTTATTACGAACCATCATACATGCGTAAAACCATACCTTTTGAGAACCACTTGGAAGATTATTTATCTAACAATTGGACACTCTTTAAAAAAAATGGATATCAAGGGGTAGTATTCCTTTTTGATGAATTTCACCAAATATCAGATAATTCTAATATGAAGTTTTACGTTCTAGAAGACTTTATCGGGGCAATAAATGAGCTTCAAAAAAACGAAATTCCATATTATTTGGTCTTGGCAGGACTTCCACAACTTTCACTTAATGTAAAAAAAGCGCGTTCCTATTCTGAGAGGATGTTCAGAACCATCATGTTGGACAATCTTCCAACAAATGATGCGGCATTAGCAATATCAAAACCGTTAAAGGATTCCCAGCACATTTTCACAAAAGAACTAATTGATGCGATTGTATGTGACACAGGCAGATATCCATATTTTATTCAATTCTATTGTAGGGAAATAATTGACAACGTCTCCAAGAAAAGAGTTGAACTAAAAGACTATCAATTACTCAGACCAATCATTGTTAAGCAGTTGGAAATTAGTTTCTTTGATCCACGTATTGACAATCTCACTATGACGGAGCGAAAACTTTTAGTTTCAATGGCAAAAATAAATGAGAATGATATGATGTTCAAAGATATTATTGCGAGATCAAATATTAACAGAAATTCGTTATCTAGATATCTAGAAAGATTGGAAAAGAAAGGCCTCATATACAATCACAAATATGGGACGTATAGGTTTTCACTACCAATGTTACGTGATTTTGTCATGAACAGATACGGTTAGGCCTATAATGGGCACGATTTGCAAATCTTGCCATTCCACTGAATATGGAAAAAGTATGCACGATTTGCAAATCTTGCCATT
>JAPOPJ010000096.1 GCA_026712925.1 Nitrososphaerota archaeon | reverse complement strand
AGACCACATTTACAGCTCCAGCAGACCCTACAGAACTAGAATTTACACTTACGGTATTTGATAGGACAAGTTCTACTACAGACGATATCACTATAACCATCAAGGAGCAAACCCAGACAAGAAACATCAAAGAGATGAGTGAAACTCTGGTATCAGCCAAAATCACAGGGCCCAATCAAATCACCATGACGTATAATGAGGAACTATCTACATTCATCAACAGTTATCTTAATTTCACCATATCTGGAGAATCCATGCCAAGAAGTATAACTGGAATTAATGGTTCTCCCAGCATAGAAGAAATGGCAAATATTAATGGTATAGACACAACTGTATTTATCACCACACTAACCTTTGATGGAGAACCAGCATCATCAGGCTCTACTGGCTCTATGTATATACAGCATGCAGATCACTATCTGGCATTCATACATGTGAGTGACGGACAGAACTAGTTCATCACGTTTTAACCATCACATGATACAAACTATTCATCCCACAAACCACAACTCTCACTCACCATCTAATCACACAATCTCAAAACAGCATTTCCACTCTGAAAAAGCCGTTTGTGCTGGTATCAGCTTTGATATTATTTGAAAAGCCAAAGTATGATGAAAACCATGTCATTCTGCTGACATTAGATAGTGTTTTCTTGCAAACGCTTCATTCTGCCACATACCACACATCACATCATATCTACACGGACAGTTTGCCCATGTCAGAAGTTATATTTGTCTTGGAATATTCGTATGTATGGATCATGACTCACACACTGATGAGCAGATAAAAGAGATTCTCTCACTAGAATCTATTGCCATAATTGGAATGTCAAAGATATCATCAAAAGCCGCACACCATATCCCAAAATACCTCTCTGAAAATGGTTATGATGTAACCCCTGTAAACCCCAATGCAGATAAAATTTTGGGCGTAAAGTCATACAATACTATCACAGATGTCAAAAAGGATATTGACATTGTCAATGTATTCCGCCCATCTGATCAAGTATTACCAATAGTCAAGGATGTAATCAAGATAAAACCCAAGGTGATATGGTTGCAAGAAGGAATCCACAATCCAGAAGCAGAGACACTAGCTAGTAATGCAGGCATAAAGGTGGTCTTTAACAGGTGTATGATGGTAGAACATAGGAGGTTGAAATGACCACGTTTGCAGATTTTCTAAAAGATGTAGAAGAAATGGTGAAAAAACACACTGATGCTGGTCTTGCGCTAAAGCTCAAAAGTGATCAGGAAAACAACATCATACAAGTATATGGTGGAGATGCTACGCCGCTAGTCCGTGCACAAAATAGTATCAACGAGGTCGTGGAATTTGCCCACGCAGTAGCAGAACACCACCCATTTTGGGGCCTGCTTGAAAACTCGGCAGAGATTGCCAGTACAGTTATAGAAGAATGGAACGATAAAATTTCAGAATCTGAAATTGACGAGATGAAATGGCATGCAAAAGAGCTTGTACAATATCTTGAAAGATTGGAGAAAACATAATACTCTAGTCCAAAAAATGCCATAAAATTTTGTGATTTTTTGCTGATTCTGATATTATCAAAATTATAAAATACTAAAAGCCATACCTCAAGATACAAGTAAGAGGTGCGATCTCTTGCAAATCATGCATGAGTTTAGTATAATATACACACATCAAATTGATTGTCTATCAACCACATATGCAGAGGTATAATTTGCAATAGTTGGTAAAGAAAATTCCAACCTACTACCCACATATACAATACAAGACAGAGATAAATATTCTAGAGGCAAAGTTTCAACATGCCCATAAGACTCGGATTAATCGGCAAGACAAACACTGGCAAGACGACATTCTTTAATGCCGCCACATTATCTTCAGAAAAGATTTCAACATACCCATTTACCACAAAAAAACCAGTCATGGGGATATCACATGCCATCACACTCTGTGTCCATCCAGAGTTTAACATACAGGACAACCCAAACAACTCAAAGTGCGTAGATGGATGGCGATACATCCCAATTGAGTTAATTGACCTGCCCGGACTCATCAAGGACGCATGGAAGGGAAAAGGGCTTGGAAATCAGTTTCTCTCCATTGCCGCACAGTCTGATGCGTTACTTCATGTGGTTGATGCATCAGGAGGAATTGACGCAACTGGAAGGATTACAGATGTAGGAGCAGGGGATCCAATATCGGACTTTGCAGACATTGAGGAGGAACTAGTCATGTGGTACCAGAAAATTCTCGAGGGGAACCGCGACAAAATCTCAAAGACCATACAGTCAGGTACAGATGTAGTAGATGCAATAACTGATCTGTACCGTGGAATAGGGGTAAACAAGACACATGTAAAAAATGCTCTAACATCCACAGGTCTAGAAGAAAAAGCCTTTGATGAGTTTGACATGATAGATAGTAAGGCATTCTCATCGCGTCTCAGAAAAATATCAAAGCCCACATTATTACTAGCAAATAAAATAGACATAGAAGGGGCTGAAAAGAACTTTGCACGACTCAGAGAGAGATACAATGATTCTATAGTAATTCCCGTAAGTGGTGATAGTGAGTTTAGTCTGCGCCGAGCTGAACAAAGAGGACTGATCAAGTATTCACCTGGCTCTGAACAATTTGATATAGTAGAGATTAGTCAGTTAAATGAAAAACAGCTTGCCGCACTTGACCTCATCAAGCGTGGTGTAATGGGAGAATACATGCGAACCGGTGTCCAGTTTGCAATCAATGTTGCAGTGTTTAAATTACTAAAGATGAACTCTGTCTATCCAGTTGCAGACGAGAAGAATCTTGCAGACAAAAAGGGCAGAGTGCTTCCTGACCTAATTCTGTTAAAAGACGGAGCAACCATAAGTGACCTTGCAAAGGAAATCCACACAGACCTAACAAAGGGATTACTGTACGGTATGGATCTTAGATACAACCTAAGGCTACCAATAGACTATCAACTACGTGACAGGGATGTGGTCTCACTTGTAAGTGCCACAAAAAAATAATCAACCATTCTAGATTGCCATGTATTTCCAAATTACTCCAAGAGATATGATATAATCACACATCTCAAAGTTCACCACATTATTATGATATGAAAGTCACCATATCATATAGTGGCTACTTGCCGTCTTATCTTTTGCAGTACAGCATCTAGTTTCATGTCTTTTATGATTTCAGCTTGAAACACTGGTATATTCTCAGACTGTAATGCCCCGCCACCTACAAAAATGGGAATATCACACACACTAGATATCTTTTTTACAAGTCTCTGGCCTGCTACAAGGTTATCCTCAAGTGTTATTGATATCATGATAACATTAGGTTTGTTATCATCAATAAACCTCAAAATAGATGCTGCCGGGAGTGGCGTACCCATGTTAAACACCCTAAAACCCCGGGCAGAAAAAAACACATCTAGTATGTCGCAACCAAGATGATGCTCCTCACCGGCAGGAACACAAAGAAGCACCTTTAATTTGTCATTTTTCTGTACTGCAAAGCGAGTCCCACGTACTAGATTTTGTGCTATATTGCTTGCCACATGTTCTGCCGCAATGTCAATCTTTCCTGCCTTCCAATCATCTCCAATCTGATACATTACAGGTTTGAGGATTTTTTCAAAAAAATCAGTAATGCTAGCAGTCTTTGCATACCTACTACACACTCCCTCACACTTCTGAACATCCCCTTCAAGCAATCCCCGGAACAGACTATCTCTAGAATTTGAAATCACATCATCGTGTAATTTCATATTTTCAGGACTGTACCTTGCTAGAGTAGCCATTATCTTTGGATCATTTTTGTATACAGATGGAATGTCTTCTCTTAGTACATCAGAGGCCTTGCCAAGATATTTTATTATCTCCTGCTTTGAGGTGTTGTTCTTTTTATCCCATACACTCCTAACCAGATATAGATAACAACCAGTCTTTGTCTTCTTGGCTCTCAGATATGCCAATACTCTGTTTTTGTGATGATATTATTTAACTAATGCTAAGAATAACACCTAGTGCTAAAATCATATAGCATATCTTTCAGTGATGAATATTTAACAAGTACAATTTACACGACTCTAGTGCATTTACAAATATTATAACAAAAGAGATTGTAAAGTCAGCAAACTAACACATACTTGTTCTTGTCATATTATTACATCTTTGTTCAAACTGTGCTAGACTGTTAAATGATGTGATTGAGATAGACTATAAACAATAATTGTGTGACATGTTTTTCACCAGACATATTTACAGAAACTGTAAACAAATTTACATGCGATGATATATTGTATGCCATAGAGTTCAGAGTTATTTTAGTTGAGATAGTCCAACCATCATGGTGTATTCAGAACCCGGCTCTGGGGCGGCAATCACAGGTGCAGTCATGATGTACTCCATGGTATTATCACCATGAAGTGTATAGCTTGTAGTTATCCAAGTATACCCTGCCTCTGCTAGCAAATCTACATGTACAAATACAGCAAAGTCAGAGGGAACCAAATTCGTAACAGATGCATATCCCATCTCATCTGGTACAGGTGATGCTACAGGGCCAATTGTATATGTATAGACATAAAAGTCATCCAGTCCGTTTACTGGCTGCTCATCAGCTTCCATCATACCATTACGATTCTCATCAAGATACATGACAAGATTCAATGTTACATGATCTTCAATAGATATGGGGATGAATCCTATATCAAAGGTTTCTGTACTTCCTGTCTGCAAGGTGACATATTTGTACCACGATGTATTGACATCAATCACAACAGTATTTGATGGAAAGTATCCTGCCTGTACTAGTATTATATTAGATGGCTCTACTGCAAATTCATACATACCATCAGAATTGGTAGTTGTCGATATAATTTCAGATGGATTTGTAAGATTAATTGCTACCATTTCATAGTTTTCAATTCCAGGCTCACCTGTATCTTTTATGCCGTTTTGATTCACATCACTAAATATGGTACCAGTTATTGTTGTCGTATTTACTGGACCCAAATCTTTCCACATACCATTCTCTACTATATGTACAGTATAGTTTGACAGTGCAAGGTCACCAGCAGAGGTAAGTGCATTATTACCCATTGCACCAACTCTGTTAGCTGCCACTGTGTGAATATGTGATATAACATTAGAACCAACATTACTATCTGCTTCAAGCATAGCCATTCCAGCTACCCATACAGCATCATATGCAGAATATGCAAATACGGCAGGCTCGCTTCCAGTCTCACCCATTACGTGTGCCTTTACCTTTTCTGTTATATCATTACTTTCAGGTATAAACCGTACCACTGAAAAGCTAGTATCCATGGCAAATGATACAGCAGGTTCTTGGAGTATTGCAGACTCTTGGAGTATTGAATACTCACCTGCACCATAATCAGAGCCAAACCATACCACATCAGATAGATTTTGATAATTTACTGCCACACCCATCATGGTAGCAGTCTCAGACCATCCAAGGAATACCACTCCCACATTATTTGGATTTTCATGCTCTGATATCATATCTGATATCATGCTGGCTATACCATCAAAGTCTGCATGAGTCACATCCTCAGAATCATACATCATGGTATCTAGTATGTTGCCGCCCAATTCTTCAAATGATGATTCAAGTGCATCCTTGAGATCCACACCCCAAGCATCATCTCTATAAATTATTACAATTTCAGATTTTTCAGCATTCATTATGTGTCTTGCCAATATTGGCACATGTCCAGAATCGGGAGGTACCATTCTGAATATATTATCCTCTACTGTAAGATGTGAGGTTGAACTACAGCAGCTAACCAACACCATATCGTTGTCATTGACATATTCTTTGACCACATCCACACTTGCACTTGTAGGAACACCTACAATAACATCAACTCCGTTACTGTTTAATGCCTTTATCTCCTCAAGTGTCTTTTCAGCATCAATGTTTGTATCTCTAAAGTCCACATTCATGCGCCAGACACTATCCATTTTGTTTAGTTCTTTGTTAAACTCCATTATAGCAAGGTCTGTGACTAATTTGATCTCACGTCCTTGCGTCAAAAATTCAGGATTAGTCACGCTTGAAAGCAGACCAATGTTTAGATCCATCGGATACGGATAGACTGCACCATTTTTGTCAGCTACCCAAAACGTGCCATCAGCAAATGCAATTCCCACAGGAACATTATTCTCATCATGTAGGATAAACTCGATAGATGAATCCTGAATACCCTCATAATCATACGTAGTGATGGTGTTACGTCCTACATCAATTACCCAAAATCTACCATCTACAAATATGACACCACTTGGCTCGTCTGTACTTGGAAGTATTGGAATGGAACTATCAAATTCCCCATTCATATCATATGCAAATAATTCATCAACATGCTCATCTGTCACCCAAAGTTTACCACCATCAAATGTAATACCAGATGGGAACCTGTTTGTTTCATGTAATGGGAATGCCTCCCCAACAGATTCACCATCAAGGGTATATGGAAATACCATGCCCATATCTAGGTCAACAACCCACAGATGAGTTCCATCAAATGTGACACCAGTCGGGAATTTGTTCATTTCATGCAAGATAAATTCTGCAAACGAATAATGCTCCCAATTTACAGTATAGGTGTATATCCTACGGTCATCATGCTCAACAAGCCAGAACTTGTCATCGGCAAAAACCATCCCAGTAGGATTTGTGTTGCCATTATCCAGTAGGAATCCAAGGCCAGAAATTCGCTCACCACTAGTATCATAAGCAAAGACTTCACGTTTTACATTATCAGCAATCCAAAACTTGTCATCATGATATGCAATGGTAAATCCTTGGGTATTTTCAAAATGTAGTTCAAACTCTGGTAATTCATCAGGAATGGTACCATCAAGATCATACACAAAGATCTTGCTTGCAGTACGGTCAAGTATCCAAAGCTTTTCATCATAGAATGTAATTCCAGATGGGGAGTTATTCTCAGTACGTAGTGAAAACCCAGATTCCTCATCGAGTGTGCCATCAAAATTGTAGGCAAAAACAGAATCATTGTTCCGATCAACTACCCAGAGATGGTCATTACTAGTAGCAAGTGCGATTGGAGAATTGTTTTCTTCAGCCAATGATATTGTAGAGTCTAAATAAATTGTGCCATCTACACCATAAGAATAGATTCTGTCAACTGCTGTCTCAACTATCCAGAATCTGTCGTTGGCATAATCAATCCCGATTGGGTTTGAGTGAATTGAATCAAGGACAAATTCATCGCCCACACTGTGAACAATTCTAGTTGAAGAGTCGTCTTCAAACTTGTAAACATAGACCCTGTCCTCATTGATATCAGTCATCCAAAATCTACCATCATGGAATGTCATCCCGCCAGGCGACACATTACCTGGATCAAGATTGTACGAGGTAGGCAGATCAGATGTGGAGAACAGATCAAATGAATTGACAACATCATATTTGTTGCTAACAAGCCACATCTTTTCGTCATAAAGTGCTAATCCAAATGATAGTCCACTTGATTGTGAGAACTGAAATGATGATTCCTCATCATACGTACCGTCAGAATTATATGCAAAAAATTGTTCAGCAATAATGTCAGTCACCCAGAATTTTCCAGAGTAAAATATAACACCAGAGCCGAGATTATTTTTAGAATGTAAATTGATTTCAGAATCAGTATCAATCACACACTCCCCCGTACTTTCAACAGTACAGGAATAAATTTTGCCGGTTCCAAGACCAATCACCCAGAACTTGCCGTCATGAAATGTGATTCCCGAATAAGAGTCAGTAGATGGGAGTGAAAAACTAGATGCATCATCAGGTGTACCATCAGTCTCGTATGCAAAAACCATGAACGAGTTACTATCAACAACCCAGAATTTGTTGTCATGATATGTGATACCATACGGAGACTGATTCTCATCATGTAGTTTAAACCACGATTTACCATCAGGTGTACCATCAGAGCTGTATACAAAGACTGCATTTTTCGTAGCATCAGTTACCCAGAATTTGTTGTCGTAAAATGTGATTCCTCGTGGCTGATCATTGTCAGGCTGTAAAGCAAAGGAATCAGAAGGAGATGATTGTGCATATGCATCAAATTTCAAGTCAACATACTGCACAGAAACTGAGAGGAGCGTTGTAATTACAACAATACTCCCAATTTGCAGATAATTATTCACACTACAAAACAGAATATTTGACTAATAAAACAATCGTTAAGAAATAGCATGTCTCAATAAAATACGGCATACCTTACATCTTACATTACACCATACCTTACAGTTGTATGGGAATAGGACCATCAAAAACAACATACGCTTAAACTTTATGATGCGATTTAGTATTTCCAAATATTACATACAATTGTGCAAAATTGTGAGATATGTGTTCCTAAAAAATTAGAGTGTGAATCAGCAGAACCAAGAGTCACATAATGAAATAAACAAACTGTCAGGGATATCTTATTGGACTAATCCAATCATCATGGTGTATTCAGAGCCCGGCTCTGGGGCACGAATCGCAGGTGCAGTCAGGATATATTCCATGGCATCATCACCATGAAGATTATAGCTTGTAGTTGCCCAAACATATCCTGCTTCTGCAAGCAAATCTACATGTACAAATACACCAAAGTCGGCTGGTACCAAATTCGTAACAGATGCACGACCCATATCATCTGGGATTGGATATGCTACCGGACCTATAGTATATGTAAAGACATAAAAGTCATCCAAATCACTTACTGTATTTTCATCTGCATCCATCATGCCATTTAGATTCTCATCTATATACATGACAAGATTCAATGCTACATGTTCTTCAGGAGGTGTGGGGATAAATCCTATATCAAAGGTTTCTATATCACCTGCCTGCAATGCGACATATTTGTACCACGATGTATAGACATCAATTACCGTAGTATTTGCCGGAAAGTATCCTGCCTGTACTAGTATGGCATTAGATGGCGCTACTGCAAATTCATACATACCATCAGAATTAGTAGTTGTTTTCATTATATTTGATGGATTTGCAAGATTAATTGCCACCATTTCATAGTTTTCAATTCCAAGCTCACCTGCATCTTGTGTACCGTTTTTATTCACATCACTAAATATGGTACCAGTTATCGTTGCTGTATTTACTGGACCCAAATCTTTCCACACACCATCTTCTACTACCTGTACAGTATAGTTTGATAGTGCAAGGTCACCAGCAGGGGTAAGTGCATTATCACCCATTGCACCAGTTCTCTCAGCAGCAACTGTACGGACTTGTGATATAACATCTGCACCATCATTGCTATCTGCCTCAAGCATGGCCAAACCAGCTACCCAAACAGCATCATATGTGGAATATGCATATACGGCAGGCTCTCTTCCAGTTTCTTCCATTACGTGTGCCTTTACCTTTTCTGTTATATCATTACTAACAGGGGTAAACTGTACAACTGAAAAGCTGGTATTCATGGCAAATGATACAGCAGGTTCTTGGAGCATTGCGGCATCACCTGCACTATCACCAGAACCAAACCATATCACATCAGATAGATTTGAATAAGCCCCTGCCACTTCCATCATGGTAGCAGTTTCAGACCACCCAAGAAACACCACTCCCAGACTAGACGGATTTTCGTGCTCAGATATAACATCGGATGCCATGCTGGCTATACCATCAAAGTCTGCATGGGTCGAATCATTAGGATCATACTCTGTATCATACAGTATAGTACCATCCAATTCTTCAAATGATGATTTAAACACATCCTTGAGACCTACACCCCAAGCATCATCTCTATAAATTACTATAACATCAGATATTTCAGCATCCATGATATGCTTTGCTAGTAATGGTGCTTGTCCAGAGTCAGGTGGAACCATCCTGAATACATTATCCTCCACTGCTAACTGTGGAGCTGAACTACAGCAGCTAACCAACACCATATCATTATCATTGATGTAATCCTTAACGGCAGTCACACTTGCGCTTGTTGGAACACCTACAATAACATCAATTCCACTATCATTTAACGCCGTTACCTCCTCAAGGGCCTTTTCAGTATCAAGGTCTGTATCCCTAAAGTCCACATTCAAACGCCAAACACTATCCATATCACTTAGATGTTCGTTAAACTCCATTATAGCAAGGTCTGCGGCTATCTTGGTCTCCTCACCAGGATTTAGCCAGTCAATATCACCCACGCTCAAAGCTAGGCCAATATTCAATTCCATCGTGTATGGATAGGCAGTTCCATTCTTATCGGCCACCCAAAATACGCCATCTACAAACGATATTCCACTCGGGTCAGTATTCTCATCATCTAGTCTAAATCCAGAAGATGCAACCTGATTGCCATCAGTATCGTATGCAACAACGTTGTTATTCCCTCCATCAATTACCCAAAATTTATCATCTACAAATATGACACCACTTGGCTCATCTGTATCTGCAAGTATTGGGATTGTACTATCAAATTCTCCATTCAAATTATACGCATATAATTTATCTTCATGTTCATCTGTCACCCAAAGTTTGGTGCCATCAAATGTGATACCAGATGGACGATCATTATCATCATGTAAGCTGATTGGCTCACCAGCAGACTCACCATCAAGGGTATAAGAGAATATCATTTCAAAGCCCGTCTCATCATTAACCACCCACAAATTGGTGCCATCAAATGTGATACCAGCTGGGAACTTGTTCATTTCATGCAGTATAAACTCTGAAAATGGATCATGCTTCCAGTCTGCCGTATAATCATATATCCCGCTGTCATCATTCTGCGTATAGTCATATATCCTGCGATCGTCATTCTCTACTAGCCAAAACATGTCATTTGCAAATACAATTCCCGTAGGATTTGTGTTACCATTATCCAAGAAGAATCCAAAGCCCGGAATTAGCTCACCGCTAGTATCATAAGCAAAGACTTCATGCTTGCCTCCCTTACCATCAGCATCAGCAATCCAAAACTTGTCATCATAAAATTCAATTCCATTGGGAAATTCATTGTTAGTATGTAGTGTAAAGCTAGATGATTCATCATATGTGCCATCAAGATTATATGCAAATATTTGTTTTGTCGGTTGATCAAGTATCCAAAACTTGTCATCATGAACCGTTATTCCACGAGGAAACGTATTACTAGGATGAAGTGCAAATCCAGACTCTGCATCAGGTGTGCCATCAAGATTAAACGCAATGACATTAGGAGTAAGATCTGTCACCCAGAATTTGTCATTGTGAGCAACAATAGAGATAGGTATAGTACTCGAAAGTATTAAAAAATCAGAGTCTGCATCAGGATTGCCATCCAGATCATATGCAAGAATCTTACTGTCGGCACCAACAACAGTCTCGACTAACCAAAACCTATCGTTTGCAAAGTCAATTCCAGAAAGAAATGCACCCTCGGTAATATCAACGGTAAACTCATCTTCTAATGTGTGAACAAATTTGTTGGTGTTTGTTTCATCAGGATCAAGCCCGTAAACATAAACCCGTTCCGCTTGCAAATCAGTCACCCAAAGTTTGTCATCATAAAATGTCATTCCGATAGGTGAAAGATTACCTGTGTCCAATTTTTGTGGAGTTGGCACATCAATTACTGGGGGTTTGAATGATCTAACTAGAGGATTTACTATATCAATACTCCATAACTTTGAATCGTGGAATGCTAGTCCAGCTGTAACCCCATCAGTATTAATTTTTAATTTTTGATTGATTGTATCTTTAAAATCTCGATCTTCTCCAACAAGACCATCATATGCAAATATTGCACGAGCAATAGGATCAACTATCCAAAAGTGTTCCCCATCAAATACAACTCCTGTTGGTGTCATATTTCTTGAATCTAGTTCAAATTTACTTTCAATGTTACATGCACCTTCATTGTCAAGACTACAAGAGTAAAGTTTGCCAGTGCCTTGTGTACCAGTTATCCAAAACTTGCTGTCATGAAAAGTAATTCCCTGATAAGAATCAGTACCTGGGAGTGCAAATCCAGATTCCTCATCAGGAGTACCATCAGAATTATATGCAAAAACCATAAACGAACCATCAACAACCCAGAATTTGTTGTCATGGAATGTTATTCCCCTAGGCAAACTATTTTCAGCACTCAATGTAAATACAGAATTAGCATCATATTCATAACCATCATCATCAGAGTTAGAGGCATAGACAAACACACGATTGCTAGTTTGTTCAGTCACCCAGAATTTATTATCATGAAATAGGATGCCTGCTCCTACTGATTGATCAGGATGTAGAGAAAATGAATCAGGCGATGTCTGTGCGTGTACTTCAAATTCCAAGTCAAAGCCATTTAATGCAACTGAAAAAAGCGCTACAACTATAACCATACCTCCAAGATATAATAAATTTCTCACAATTTTTAAAAATAATATTACTTAATAAGTGATTTGATTTTTGGGTTCTTCCCCAAATTCGGAGCTTTTGCTATTTTAAGCCCTTGACCACGATATGTCCGTCTCGGATGACAAATTTGAGCATTTTTGGATTGTTTGTCATCTTAAAACGTGCTTCGGTGCGTAGTAGCTGCGGCCATTCTTACTGTATTTGGTGTTATGGATATGATAAACTCTGACATCTTTTGGTTATCCAAGCTCCGAATTTGGGGAAGAACCCAAATCATTATCAGATTTTATTTTTTCCCTTTTAACCCAAGTTGTCTTTTTCCCATGGTCAATTATCTCAATACCCATCATATCCAATCTCTGACGTATTTTATCTGCATCCTCAAAGCATTTCATCTCTCTCAAGTGTTCCCTCTCAGATACAAGTGCACCTATTTCGGATTCTTGCATATCATCTAGCTTTGAAAAGCGCAATCCGAGTATCTCAGACATTCTTTCAAATTCATCCCGAGCCGCTCTGGCATCATCCATACCAAGATTCCCCTTTGCGGCTGACTGGTTTACCTCCCTTGCAAGCAAAAAAAACGCAGATAATGCAAGGTGTGTATTAAAGTCATTTTCTAGCGCAGAGTCAAAATTCTGCACACAATTACGTATATCTTGCAAGATACTACTGTCTGTCTTTATACTAGCTTGTCTTGCCTCGTAAAAACATACTTCAGCCTGCCGCCATCTAGTCAGACTCTCTCTGAGTAGATCTTCTGAATAATCTATTGGTTTTGAATAGTGCCCCGAAAGACAAAACAGCCTTGTAACGTTTGGTCCCCAGTCATTTAGGACATGCTGTAGTGATCTGATGTTGCCAATTGACTTTGACATTTTTTCGCCATTAATTGTAACCATACCAACATGCATCCATACCTTTGCAAGTGGCATATCATCATGTGATTCAGACTGTGCAATTTCATTTTCATGATGTGGAAATATAAGGTCCCGTCCACCACCGTGTATCTCAATATGTCCACCAAGATACTTTGCACACATGGTAGAGCATTCTATGTGCCATCCCGGTCTACCTTTACCCCACGGACTATTCCATACAGGTCCAGAATCAGCAAGCTTCCATAATGCAAAATCCAGCGGATCTACCTTTGACTCATCTATTTCCACCCGTGCACCAGACTGGAGCTGCTCAATATTTTTCTTTGAGAGTTTCCCATATTCTGAAAAGTTAGACACTGAGAAATAGACACCATTTTTTGCAGTGTAGGCATGTTTTTTTTCAATCAAGTCTAGGATGAATTTTATGATATCCTCGACGTGCTCTGTTGCCTTTGGGTATGCGGTAGCGCGTTTTACATTTAGCTTGTCAAAGTCCTCAAAGTATTTGCTAATGTATCTACGGCTAATCTCTTCTGCTGTAACGTTTTCTGCATCAGCTCTGCGGATTATCTTATCATCAATATCAGTAAAGTTTTGAATCATTTGTACTATTCCCCCAGAATGTTCTAGAAATCTTCGCAGTACATCAAAGACTACGATAGTCCTAGCATGGCCAATATGGGATTCATCATATACTGTTACCCCGCATAGATAAATTCTAATCATATCAGATATTATGATATCTTTTCTAATACCACAAAGTGTATCGTGTATTTTCATGATATATCAATCATCGGTCCTGATGCTGGGATTCTCTTGTGGTTGCTTTTTTGGCAGGCCTGCCATATATTTTCAGCCAGAACAGAATCAATTCCTGTAGTGGTAGATGCATCACTTGTAGTCATATTCTTCTCATGCATGCAGTATAGTATAGAATCAATTTCCTCATACAATGCGCCCATCTCACCTTCTGCTGTTTGTTCCTCCCAGAGGTACGGACTACTTTTTTTTGAGATAATATTTTGTGGAACTCCCAGATATGTTGCAATTTCTCTCACTTGGAGTTTGTACAAGGATATGATTGGAGTGATATCAGCTGCACCATCACCAAACTTTGTAAAATACCCCATAAGATGTTCACTTTTATCACTACACCCCAGAACAAGATAGTTTTTTGCATTTGCATAATAATACAAAATATCAGTACGGACACGTGCTCTGAGGTTTCCCTTTGCTCTCTTGCTTGGCTCCAAATATTGAGCGTATTCACCGATAATGGGCTTTATGTCAAGTAGTTTGTAGTTGATACCAGTATGTTCTATAATTTTCAGTGCATCTTCTGTTTCAGTTCTAGGAGTAATATCAGTATCAGGCATTATCATGGCTAGCGTGTTTTCTTTTGTAGCATGACTGCACAGATACGCCACTACTGCTGAATCAATACCACCACTGAGTCCAAATACCACCCCATTAGAGTTAGTTTTTTCAACTACACCTGCTAGAAATTTCTCGATGCTTTTAGCTATTTTCTGATAGTCTTTATTTGTAATCTCCTTCAGGATGTCCTGATTCAATAAATTATCTTGATATGTAGTTACAATAAAAGTTGTATGTACGATAGATTCCAAATTTGGCTAGTTTGATCCCTTTACCTCGATATGTCCATCTTTGATGATGAATTTGAGGCGTTTTGGATTCTTTAGCATCTTCAAAATAGGTTTTGGCACATAACAATAACTAGTCATCCTTGCATCATTTGGTATTATGGATACGGTAAACTCTTTTGCATCTTTTGGCCACATTGGCATGTATAATATGATATTATGATACTAATTAATCAATCGAAATATCTAAACATCAATTGTAATCACCATACCACAGAGATAGCAAAGTATCCTAGACATCAACGTAAATACCATCATCCCGAGATTCTACAGGATATGTCTGAAGTTTGACATCTTTAAGATAGTCTGTCAGTTCACCGGTCTTTATGTTGTAATGCCAAAAGTGGAGCGGGCACTCTACAATATCTCCATCAAGCTTTCCAGGGGCAATGGAACCATCTTGGTGCACACACAAATCATCAATAGCATGATAACCATCTTGGTTAAAGACGGCAATGTGTTTACCGTCAATCTCAAATGCCTTACCTCCGCCAGACGTTACTGCACCTCTTTCAGCAATCTTCTTCCAAGCCATAATGGTTTTGTGCAAATTAGGCTATTAATTTTTAACCCTAGTGCTTCAAATCACACACCCACAGATATTGCACCAAAATATCATATCCAAATATTGTATCCAGATATCATAACCAGATATTATTCATGTCATATCTAAAGACTATAAAATAGAGTCCATACCCTGAAGTGTCTTTCGAAGCCCAGCACACCTATTTCTGATGGTAACTTCTGTCACTCCTGATGCTATAGATATGTCCTTTTGCGACTTTGCCTCCCCAGTGCTGGTACATGCCAGATAAAGCGCAGCAGCTGCAATACCCATTGGATCTTTTCCTGCCACAATACCAAGTTTTTTTGCTTGATTTAGTATAGAGACTGCCTTTCTCTTGCTCTTTTCACTCAAATCCGCAAGACTTGCAATTCTTGATACCCCTTTGACTGGATCCACCACTGGCATCTTCATCTCAAGTTCTCTAAAGAGTAATCTATAACACCTTGCAATATCTTTTCTTCTGATGTCAAGCCCTCTTGCAATATCATCAAGTGTCCTAGGTGTCTCTGCATTTCTACAAGCTGCATAGATGCAAGCTGCGGCAAGCCCCTGAATTGAACGGCCCCTAGACAGTTTCTTTTCCATAGCTTTTCTGTAAATGTATGCAGCACTAGTTATTACAGCATCAGTTAATGCAAGTTTGTCTTTTAGTTTGTTCATCTCATTTAGCGCCTGTCTGAGATTCCTATCTGCTGATGTATTTGCCTGTGTCCTACTATCCCATGTCCGAAGCCTAACTATTGAGCTCTTCATACCTGCAGAAAGAGGCTTTCCAGTGGAATCTTTGTTTGCAGAGCCTATCACAGTGGATAATCCCATATCATGCATAGTAATAGAAGTGCCAGCACCGGTCCGAGCTTTATCCACACCTTGGCTTGGAAATGACCTCCATTCTGCTCCTGTATCGGTGATTTTTTCAGACAATACGAATCCACATCTGCTACAAAACAGCTCACCTGTACCATCATCAGCGAGTATCTTCTTACCCCCACATGCAGGGCACTTTGATGTAGATGTCGCACCAGTCAGCATCATACAACATGCTGTGCATTGCTTTTTAATCATTTTACCTAGTTTAACTAGGTTAATTGTATGTAGGCTAAGCTAACTAGTAAATGCATACACATGCCCACACATACACATCTCACATACAGTCACACATACACCAAATACCATAAACCCAACACTATACCAGCATGTTTTTGAATCTAGCCACCTTTTATCCTACCCACACCACATAACACTCCACAACATGCACCATCAAGTACGAACATCACACCAACATGTACCATCAGGTATAAACATCACATCACCATACCCTAGCGGCACCATGTGATGGCGGCAAGATATCCCAGTAACATCACAACATAGACCCAGAACTCCCAGCATCACAGGCAAACTAAACCAAGCAAGCGATCTATTTATTTAGACAGATACAGAAACAACCCAGTGAGCTCATATACCCCAAAAGACAGCACTGACTATTACAAGCATCTTTCGCTGTTCTGGACTGATATTACCCCCCTCATGACAAGAAAGCCGCAAGCACTGACATCAATTGGTCCCATGAGGGCATTTACTGCAAACTCTAAAAAGATATCAACAGAGATGGTAGAAATTAACGAAAAGATTCTAGAGTTTAACAAATACCTTACAGAGTACTACCAACAGCTCACTGAAACATGGACTGATGCTCAGAAAAAGGTAAACCTCAAGGCACCAAAAATTCCACAAGATGCAGAACAGATAGAGGCATTTAAACGAGTCTGGATTGACATATTTGACAACGACTTTACAGACTTGTTTGATTCAAAAAAATTTGGCAAAAACTATGGAAAGCTAGTATCAATGGAGTTAGAGCTTACAAAACATTGGAATAATATCACAAATGTAATACTCCAGTCTGCAAACCTTCCAAGCAAAGAAGAGATAGATGAGGTCTACAAAGAGGTGCATTCTCTAAAGAAACGGATTACACGATTAGAGTTAGAGCTCAAAAAAAGAGGCAAAAGTAATGCAGAGTGAGTCAAGAGTAGATCCGAGAATAATCGAGGAGATACTAAAGTTTAGCAAAAATGTGATTGATGCACCAAAACTAGTCTCAGCACCAGATGAGATAAACCTAGAAGTAACACCCCATGATGTAGTGCAAGAAATTGACAAGACGCGACTTCTCCGCTACAGACCCCAGACAGACAAGCAACACAAGACACCGCTCCTCATATCATACGCCTTGATAAACAGATTCCACATACTTGACATACACCCCCAGAAGAGCTGGGTTAGAAGCCTACTAGAGCAAGGCTTTGATGTCTACATGTTAGACTGGGGCACTCCTACAGACATGGACAAATACCTAGATTTTGATGATTATGTGAATGGATATCTTGATAGTTGTGTAGAGCATGTAAAAAACGAGTCATCCACAGAACAGATAACATTGCAAGGGTATTGCACCGGTGCTACACTTGCCACAGCATACGCATCACTACACCCAGAAAACGTCCAAAATTTTATTGCCACTGCTCCAGTCATTGACGGATGGCGAGACACTACAGTAATTAGCAATCTTGCAAAGCACGTGGATGTGGATAAAATGGTAGGAACAATAGGCAACATGCCACCAGAGTTCATGTATTACTGTTTCTCTGTACTAAAGCCATTTGAGCAGGGAATTGAAAAATATGTCAACTTTTTTAAAAACATAGATAATCCAAAGTTTGTAGATAGTTTTTTGCGTGTGGAAAAATGGCTTGGAGACACACCTCCAATACCGGGAGAATTATTCAGACAGTGGATAAGAGATATTTACCAGAAAAACCTCCTCATCCAGAATCAGATGCGTGTGGGGGATAGTTTAGTAGACCTGAAAAAAATAGACATGCCCATATTCACACAAGTGGCAGTAGGAGACCACCTAGTATCTCCAGAGTGTAGCATGCCGCTCCACTACGCAGTAGGTAGTCAGGACAAAACACTTCGAGTATATCCAACAGGACATGTGGGAATGATTGCAAGTTCAATTTCTCAAAAGAGAGTACTTCCAGAGCTAGGCCAATGGTTGGCAAAAAGATCAAAATAAAAAAAATGAAAAAATATTTGGGTTAGTTATTCCTTGTAACAAATGCAGAAATCCAGGATTGTATGACATTTCTATTCAAGTCTGCAAATGACTTTGCATTATCATTGAATGTCTTGATGTTTTGCTGTGCTGCATCTATTGTTGCTAGCACCATCTGGTTTTGAAGCGATGTTGCCTTTACAAGCTCTTCGGTCGTGTCTCGGATTGCCTTGACAGTAGCCTCGGGCATGTTAGTTGGAACGCCTGCTTTTTTTACAAACTCTTTTTGCAGTGTTATGGTTGATCCCAGCATATTCTCAAGTGCCTGCATATACTCTTGCTGCACGTTGGTAATTGACTGATGATATTGTGGTATGGACTGCTTGACGCCTGCAAACATCTTGTCGACATTTTGCTGATATATAGAAAACATGTCTTTTGTATTTCCCTGTGGTTTTACTTCACTCATTGTTTCACCTCCTTTGCTTTTTTTGCAATTGGAAGGATAATTACTTGCACCAAATCCCCCTCGCCCAGACTCAGAGCATTTCGCTCTGCCTCTGGAATTGAGATTCTACCATTACTGCCAATCGTTGTTTTGTATGCTCCCCAATTGAGAAACGATGGGAGCATCTGCCCCATGCTAAACATGGCATCCATGCTTTTGCTTTGAAGTGCAGAAACATCATTCATCATTTTAGATTGTGCATTTCTTGTCTTCTCAGAGACTGCCTTTAGTGTCTCTAGCGGGTTAAATGCTTGACTTTTCTGCATTGTCATTAAGGAGCCGAAATTTTTGATAAATTCTGCTTGTGCTTGGCCGTTTTTTTGAATCCAATCTTTGAACATTTCAGAAGGATCGTACTGGTTGTAATTACCATTCATTGGTAATGGTTGGAATTAGTCGGTATTTAAGGGTTTACTCGATAAAAAATCAAGCACGATACTAGAAAACGCATCAGGTTTCTGCACGTATGGAGTGTGCCCGCAGTCTTTCATGGTGTGGAAATGGCAGTCAGGTATGGTCGATGCAAAGATATCTGCATATGTTATCGGAATTACAGGATCATTCAAGCCCCATACGAGTAATGTAGGGGCAATGATTTTTGGTAATTTTTTATCAATGGTCTCAGAGTTTTTCAAACCTAGTAGTGTGGACATGAATGCAAGCTTTGCATTTGGCATCTTCATTCTTGCCACAAATCCCCTAGTAATGGCATTATCTACTTTCCTGCCAGAACCTTCCATCAATGCAAATGCCGCCCTTGCATTTTTCATGTTTGGGAATAGTGCCGCCATGATGTATGCATCAAGTGCAGGTGTGGTGTGCTTCATCATGCCTGCAGGAGAGACTAGAACCAGTTTTTGTATGTGGTTGCCGTGTGTGGATGCAAAGTCAGCTGCAAGCTGGCCACCAAGGGATGAGCCTACAACTATAGAGTTACTTGAATCTGTGGCAAGAAAAAACTTGTCCAGAAAATCTATAAACATTTCAGGAGTATAGTCTATTGAAGGTTTATCACTATATCCAAAACCCACAAGATCCGGCACTATTACCCTATAATGCCTTGAAAATGTAGGAATTACACCCAGCCAACGCTCAGCAGACGCACCAAGGCCATGAATCAACACCATCGTATCGCCAGATTTCCCAGACTCTAGGTAGCGGATTTTGTTGCCATCAATTGTGGCATAGTTTTCCTGCATCCATCTAGCATCGGCAAAACTGCATAGATAAGCGTGACTACCAAGATGTGCCAATTAGTGTGTGGTAGGTATGGTGTGGCAGGTATGGTGTGGCAGGTATGGTGTGGCAGGTATGGTGTGGTAGATATGATATGATAGATATGTTGTAGCAGGCATGTCCTGAAATGTATGTCTGTACAGCCATATTAACAGACTAAATCCCTTCAAAAAGATGATTTTTTAAGGAGTCTTATCAAGCCATACCAGAAATGGAAAAAAAGATTAAAAAGATACTAGTACCGATCAACGGGACCAAAAACTCCAACCATGGTCTAGAGATGGCAATATCAATTGCAAAGCATCATGACGCTACAATTACATGCATATATGCAATAAATACTCCATCGCGCTCAGAATTTGGCGGAACAAGAACAGTGGATAAGACTCTCAAAGAGTATGCGGATAAAATGATGGAAGAAGCCAATACACTTGTAACGCAAAATGATATAGTATTCACCGGTAAGATACTGCATGGTGATGCAGGGTTTAACATTATAAAATTAGCACATGATAAAAAGCTAAAGTTCAACATTATAGTCATAGGCTCGCGCAACCTAGGACCAATCAAAAAAATGTTCCTTGGGAGTGTGTCAAATTATGTCGTGCAGGCATCCAAGATACCTGTACTTGTTGTAAAGTAAGCTCAACCCAATCCGTGCTTTTCAAAGTATTTTTGGTGATACTCTTCAGCAGTGTAAAATATAGGTGCTGGAGCTATTTGAGTCACAATCGGGCCGTGGAATCTATCAGATGCATCAAGGTGTTCCTTTGATTTTTCTGCCATTTCTCTTTGCTCCTCACTGTGAAAAAATACTGCCGAACGGTACTGCACCCCTATGTCAGGACCTTGCCTGTTGAGTGTAGTGGGATCATGATTACTCCAAAACATTTCAAGTAAATCCTCAAAAGAAATTATGCTGGGATCATAATCTACTTGTACAGCTTCTGCATGCCCAGTAAAACCTGAGCAGACTTGCTCATATGTTGGGTTTTCAAGATCTCCTCCAATGTATCCTACTTTGGTACCATTGACACCATTTGTTTTTCTAAAGAGATCCTCCACATGCCAAAAGCAACCAGCTGCAAACGTCGCCTTCATGATATGTCAGTCTTGTTTTCCCTGCTGAATATTTTGACTACATTTTTTGCCAAAACTTCAATGTTGGCAGTAGGCTCGGCCGATATCAAAAGTAGTATCTGTGATACTGGGAATGGAAAGCTCACCAGCACTGCCTTGTCTCGTCTTGCAGCAAGATAGTTTATCGGACCCAAGCTCTTGTCGTATTCCTTTCTAATGGATACCTTTGATACAAATTCAAAAAATGCCTGCAAGCGAGTCTCATCACCTTCATACGGAGTCAGACCATCCTTAAAGCCACCTGCAATAAGACGACCATCCTTGTCAACAATTCCAGCAAATCTAATCTCAGACTCTGCTTGTAGCTTTGTACATTTCTCAGCATACATCCTTAATACGGAATCGTCTTGTATAGCCATGTTAGTATAAGGTGCAGTTCAAAATAAAAACCTACCAGAATATGGTAATGTATCTTCAGATATTATGTGATTCTGTAATGTTTTAGCACATAAAATAGCCAAAGATGTGTCATAGTCCAGTTACATCCCCCCACTAATTAGACAATACACACTTGAAAAGCGCATAGTCAATTATTTGGTCTTTGGATGCCTTTTTCATTTTTTGAATGGAATGGTGTAATATTTTTTCTACATATGAAGGATATTCTGCTAGTATTGACTTTCTCAATGAATCTCTGTTTTGGGTATAGTATGCGGCAAGCGGTTCATAAACTGATCTTCCAATCAATCTCTCAGATGTGACTTTAAACCCACCAGATATCAACACATCACGAATCCAATCTAGGGAATAGTGCTCAGAAGACCAGGTATATTTTAGCACACCCAAACCAGATGCCATACTATCATTTAGCATTACCGGTATTGCCAGAACAAGCATGCCAGAAGGATTTAGTATTCTCCTTGACTCTGAAACAAAATCCACATACGGTCTAAAGTGTTGAGATGACTCTAGTGCCAGCACTCTATCTGCCATACCACTTGGAAATGGTAAACATGTAGATGTAGAATTGAGTAATTCAATTCTTGTATTCCTACCAGAAGAGCAGAGCTGTGAAAAATTTGTATTAATACAATACAGGTTTAGATTTGGGAAATTCTTTTGCCAAGATATAGCAGGCGCGGCTAGACCACTTCCTAGATCAACTGCAGTTCTTGCATTTTCCAAGTCAGCCAGCATGCCAAACTCCCGACACAGATTCTCCTGTGCAGATATAGGTTCTATAGTAGTATCATCCCAATAGCCAAAGTTGAGCATGTTTCCACCCGTTGCCAGCTGCATTATAGGAGATAATGAATTGTACATGTTTACAACATCTCTTTCATTTCGCCTCAGCGTCCAGAAAAGCACATCAAGTGGATTAATCGCAACCAAAAATATTCAAAATAAAGGTGTGCAGAGGTCCTAATAATTCCTAGGGCAATTCGTCTGCGTCATCGACACAATGTTTGTGCACCCATTTCTCATCACTGTTTTTGAGAATCTCTTTGCCGGGTGAGATTTTGTCACCGCAACCAATGCATACACTAGCAAATTTTGCTTTCATGATTCTATTTTGCACCATACCCTTAAATCGCTTGTTATTGACTAGATGTTGACTTTAGGTCAGCTGAAAATCAATCATCAGATGTGCAGATATATGCACGATCTCCAGTCCCCATTCCACCAAATCATGCAGGTGGTATATCATACGACATATCATTGACATGTCATGTGGTATATCATGTGGCATCATATACTCAAACAATAGACACTCAGACACTAGGCCATAATGCATAGATGCAAGAATAATCCTTCAACTTGTCAGAAAATATTATCTGTTGCCAACCAAAATACGACATGATTTTCATCATACTTTTCTTTTATTACAAATTGATCGGAGTATTATTGCTGCCACTATACAACTCCCATTACATGAATCTAGGAGCGATTACAATGGCACTAAGAAGCGAGCTGGTGATACAACACAATAGATTATTAGATAGAAACAACACATACGCCTTGGCAGGATTAGATCTATGATGGATGTAACAAGCAATCATCTAAAATGTCCTGAGTAAGTTGCATCTTTTCATCAAACACGCCTAACAGGTACCGGCTTACGGGCACCTCGTTTGAATAACAAAGCTTGGTTATAACGCCCGCTTCCTTTGCTGCTTGGACAGCAGGGACAAAGTCACCATCAGCTGTCACGATTACTGCCACCTGAATCTGTTTGTCACAACACATTTTGACCAGATCCAACGCCAACTTTACGTCCACACCTTTTTGTTGAAAAACATCTTTTCCTCCAGCAGTGATTTTATTCGTGAAGCCTAGTTTTACCTCAAACCGGGGTATTTTGTCGAGACGGGTGAAGAATTGGGATCTTTTGTAGCGTAGATTTTTTTCAACATGAGTCTCTGGCTTGCTCGAATAGGGTTTTGCATCATAATAATAGGTTCCCACATGGTACATACCGTCACTTAGCTTCTCAGACAATTTTTCGTAATCAATTTTAAGTTTATCTTTCTGCTTTAAAAGATTCGACAAGTAACCTCCATCTATGAAAATTGCGCATCGATCCATAAAATATAGAGTCTAGGTATCGTTATTAAAGTAACTGTCGTCCATGCGAACGACAGCTGGTATTTTTTCTAGAAGTTGTACTACATTAGCAGTACAACTCTAGGGCTGTCGTCCATGCGAACGACAGCTGGTATTTTTTCTAGAAGTTGTACTACATTAGCAGTACAACTCTAGGGCTGTCGTCCATGCGAACGACAGCTGGTATT
>JAPOPJ010000099.1 GCA_026712925.1 Nitrososphaerota archaeon | reverse complement strand
ATTCTTGAGCCTTAACGGACTGACATCAATATCTATATCCTTGATCACATTTCCTGACTCATTTTTAATTTCATAAAATATGTCTTTATGCTCACCTTTTTCCATGACAAACGGGCTGTCACGTGCTACAATTTTAATATCTGTGTCTATGCTTTTTCACCTTTTTACTTTTCATTGAACGGCTAGTATTATTGCCAGATGCTGGGAACCCTTGAGCGGATCCTCCCGCATCACTTGGACTTGGTAGTCTAGATTCACCCTCTGATTGTGTGGCTGCGTCTGCCATAGGCGGTTTCTTAGTACCTGTTCCTCTATCTGTCACTGGAGGCTGCCCTAGTGGCTTATCAGTAGTTACATACTCACCATCAGCATCTAACTCAACTCCGAATCCCATCAACTGTTTGAGTTGAGCATTTACCGCTTTCTGATATGCGATTTGTTCTTCTCTAAGTAGATCAGTGTCTTCAGCTTGTTGCAGTTTCAATACCCAATCTGTAACTCCAAGTATTTTCAATAATGGATCGTAAAATGAATCTTGCATATACTCTTGCTCTACTGTCACTGCTCGATTAACTACCATAGTTTGCAGTCCTTCTTGAGACCAACTGCCCTCTTGCAATTCGCCACTAAATAACGGTAATATTCCATAACTCGCTCCAATAGCTCTACGAAATTCGTCACGTACTAAATCTAATTGTAACTCTTGTAAATTGCCTGTAAAATTAACATACTGGACGAAATTTCTATTGCCACGTTCATTTTCAACCATAATTGGATATATCAGATATGGGTCACGTTTACTAGCATCATACATTTCGTCAAACGCTTTTTTCAATGATGTCCTATTACTTGTAGATATGAATAGTGCTCCCTTAGGCGGTCTCATTTTATCGAAATACTTTCTAAAGTATTCGTCCATGTGGAATAGTGTAATTGCCTTTGACATAATTGTATATAATCTGCTATACCCATACAACGCAGCTTCCCATGCCTCTGATCTAACATGCAAAATCTCTCCTTTAGCATACACTATACTATGATTCGTATTAGTAAATCCAGCATACGTAGTCATCACTTCACCATGTGCCTCTAGACACTCTGTACCACACACTTTACATTTTGGTACTCCCTCACCTGTATTATAATACACATTTGCTCTATGATTGCCTCTGGGACAAACGTATATTTTCTGTCCCATATCATCATATCCGATTCGACCTATGGAATCGGCTATCATGTATGTGATCATGGGACTTGACACTTCCATACCCATTAACTTCTTACCGACCACTTTCTTATCTTTTATATCGTATTGATACATCAAAATTAAATAACCGTCATCTGCTATTGAGCAATCACGTTTAATCTGTTTTGATATTTGCTTGAATGTTTGCTCATTATCATTCTTCCTACCAAGTAATAAATTCGATACAATTTTACGTTGTTTGTAATCTGGCTTATCAAAATTATCATCTCCTTTATTGCCACAAACATCACACTCAGTCTCTTCAGTCTCTTGAATGGGTATATCCTGAAATTCCTTACCACACTTTTGACATCTCAGCCTAAATCGTGGTTCTACGTGAAATCCATTGCGATGCACTTCTCGCACTATAACATCTATGGGTATTCTTACAGCGTCCACGTTTCTAACCAATTGATACAAATTTGGGATTGGAAATGGGTTTAACGGTATTCTGCCACCATTTTGAGTTTTAGTGGTTAAAATTGTTGTAGGTGGCTTGATATTCTTATACGATACATCTCCAGCATTTTGAGTGTATTTCTGCAACATTAACGGATTTGACACTTCTTCAGATTTTACAAACGCATCGGGGTTGTATAACAAATCCTGTTGAGCCTTTAACGTATCACGTTCAGATTGTAAGGTATTGTAATCTTGTTTAGATACTCCGAACATTGCGGGTATTATATCCCAAATTCCCATACATTTGCTAGAATATTGTCACTTATTTGACTTTCTATTTATAGCCAATTCATTATTCGTAAGTATATATACCTACTACCCTCAGGCATATCTTTCATCACATATTGCATTGACAGAAATTTCTCATACAATTTGGTATCTTTCATATTGGCATTTAGCATCAACTCTATTAGCCGTTCGACTTCATACAGTGATAGTCTCTCAGCCATACAGTATCGTCCTCGCTTGTTTTTTCCATCTCTTGTTACGTGGCATACATCTCAATTTAGTATTACAGCATGGGCATCTGATAGTACCATCTGGAAGCTTCATAAAAATATCACAATGTACACATCTGCGATAGCCATTAATGTAACATTTCTTACCTACGGCATCTTTCGGCACATGCTTTTCACACTCACCTATACAATATGTCAAGATTTATCCTCACTTTTACGAAATAACTTCCTAAACTGTTGCCATGTGTATATTTTGCCACACTGCTCACACCTTGCACCGCCATCTGGAGTATTAGTCCACGTTACACTGCCACACGTACAACCCATATTAATCACTGTCCACCCACATTGCCTTTCCAAATGTTTCTGCATCCTCCAGTTGCGCCTTAAGAATACACACTGGTGCGTAATCCGATGCTAAATCTTTTACATCATAATAATCCATAGTAATTTTTCTAAAAAATTCTGCTTCCGCTTCCGCTAACTTAATTTTCAATGCTTCATATTCATCTTGCGTTATGCTATACGCTTTTACCATGTATAGTTATTAATGTATGCTGTATATATACTTATTCATTTAACTCTTTTTAGCTGCTTCATTAGCTTTTCTAAAAATGTCTAAAGTCTGTTTACGGTATTTCTTTACCTTATCTTTAGAATCAGGGTATTTCTTTTCCAACAGATCATACACATTTGTTAGAATGTCAATGCATCCAGTGTAATAATTTCTACCTACCATTTCACATCTCTCATATCGGTGCATCCAAGTTTGTTATTGGCTTCCTCTTAGTGTATGTTCTCTTTGCTGAAGTTGTTGTATTGACCTTAGGTTTCTTTGATATATGTCTAGATGTAATCTTGTAACTCACTAGAACGCATGAGATTAATGCAACCATAGAAATTCCGATCATAGTCATGGTTATCATCGTTGTGCCGTGCAATGCTAGTGCATAATTACTATCAAATTCTCCTGTGGGTACTGGAGCTCCAATGGTAGTAGCTGTCAATAGATAATTTGGATCTGGTCTCTCAGGTTGCACAAATGGTGACGTTGACTGTTCCACATTAGATACTGGAGTACCACCATACTCAAATGATGTACCTGTAAACGCTTCACCGTACAGAGCATCTATATCATAAGTGCCTGTGCTAGTCATTAATGGGCCACCTGTTACAATCTCAACTTGAAATTCTAACTCTGCTGGTATTTGTTTCACTGTTACCAAGTTGCCATTAGGCGCTGTAACTTGTATCGTTATTGCATCTTGATAGTATTCTGTAATTGTTCCGTTTAGAATAATTGTTTCACCTATTGCATACTTTGGCTTATCCGTTACGATAAATATATCTGAAACTTGTGCATTAGCTATCGCTGGGGTTAATATAAAAATGAGTATTAAGGGTATCATTGTCTTCAAAATAGACTAACTCCTTACTCCTCAGTATTCTTTCCGCGTCCCATCAGCTGTCCTAGCTGGCCTCTTAGTGCCAACACTGCAACTGCTGTTACGCCAAGACCCATCATTATTGTGGCAATGTAGGTGTTTGTAGTTAGAGCCAAACCGTAGTTTGTATCAAACTGCATGATGAAATTCTCTATCATGGTTATGGATAATAGGCTAGCTATTTAATGGTTTCTTTCAATGATCGCACCCTATTTTGATATGTGAGCTTGCCCCATATTGCCATCACTGCGATATTTGCCAT
>JAPOPJ010000203.1 GCA_026712925.1 Nitrososphaerota archaeon | reverse complement strand
ATTTACCCATTCTGCTGGAAAGTTTTTGAGAAGTGTAGTAGATTTTGGACTAGAAGAAATGGTGATTGATTCTGCTCGGTCCTGATAATCACTTTGAAAACTTTTAAAAATTTGCTCTGCAAGCCTAGGCGTGATAAAGCCTTTACTCTCTAGTTCATCTTCCCGACTTAATTTAACACTGATAATGCCAGTAAGTCTGTACGTACCATCTTCATGCCATGGGTGTATTCTACCCAAAAAGTGCCTGCCTTTCTGATAAGCATGGATACTAGTTCCAACAGCCTCTACTGCGTATTCTTTTCCGTTAGTTGTTGACCTTAGCATCATGATATTATTGGCATCAACTGATCTAGTTATTAAAAACGTGTCATAAAATAGACTATTCATCTGGAGTATTTTTGTTCCAAGTCTTTTATCATCAATATATAGATCAACGAATTTGTCTAGTAATGTCATTCCATTGTGATCCTTTCGATCAAATGAAAGCCAAGTTAAGATCTGCTTCCATTCCATCTCATCGTTGCCTAAATCTAAATTGTATGGGCACTCATCCCTATAATTTGAAGCCAAATGGCCATAATTTTTTATTACATATTCCCAAAAAAATTCCAAAAAATTCTCCTCAGTTATTTTTGGTTGCATCATACAGATATGATGTATGGGGATAGATTAATTTTTCTCTGATCGCTTCACTGCCATCATATAATCACGCTGTTGCAATGGATTTTTTGGTAACTTTTAAAGATTTTCTAAAATAATCTACTATTCTGTATTATTCGAATTTTAGTGCACAATATTGAAAACTGTGGGTGCGATCTCAAATACCATATAATTGATTACATATTACAAGTAACGTGATAATTGTGCTGCAACATCTGATGGAATGACTGCTACCTTGTAATTTCTGTTCTTGATTATCTTTTTTCCCACGATTAGTAAGCCAAGACGACGAAGCTCACCTACTACAGAATTAGGCACATCATCCCAATACCAATCAGTGTCATCATCACCAACACGTTTGCATAAAATAGAATGTTTAATGATGCCATCTTTTTCAAGTGTGAGTTTTAGTGCTAGTTTTTGATTTTCAGAAAGGCCATCTACTATGAATTTCAGAGAACTAGGAGTGGTGAGTACCTCGGCAATTTTTTTAATCTTTTCTTTTTTTAACAATTTTTTATTAATCTTTAGAGATATGCATATTGAATTTACCCAACCTATTGGAAACTGCTTGAGTAGTGTGGTGGATTTTGGTTTCGAAGCTATTGTGATTGATTCGGCTTGTTCCTGGTATCTCCCAAAAAGCCTCCAACGAAGTTTTCTTGCATCTTTAAGGGTGAAAACACCTTCCTCTTCAAATTGTTCTTCCTTACTCATCATAAGTTTAAGGAGACCAAGGGTACGGTATGTGCCATCATTATACCATGGATGTATTCTACCCTCAAAGGATCTGTCTTTAGTATATACATGTTGCATGGTCCCCATAACCTCAATTGTATAGTCTCTTCCATCAGATAATGATGTTGCAAATATTATGTTTCTCTCATCAGGGGGTTTGCGTATTAAAAATTTGTCATATGTTATATCTTTTATCTGGAGTAATTTTTTTCTAAACCGTTCATCATCAACAAAATGATTAACAAACTTGTCTAGTATTGTCAAACCGTTGTGATCCTTTCTTTCACACGAATACCATACCAAGACCTGTTGCCAAACCTTGTCATCATGACCCAGATTCAAGTCGTATGGACATGTATTCTCAATCTCAGATATGTGATGGACATAATTAACAGATACATAATCCAAAAAAACGTCTAGAAAGTTTTCCTCTGTCAGTTTTGGCCACATCACACATGATGATATGATGGGACTAGATTAATTTTATTGTGATCGGGTGTTTTGTGTTTGTGTGGGTTAATTTGCAGTGACTTAAGACATGATTCAAGAGAAATATCGTGCCAAAAAATATTCTAATCATGAGGGCAAAAAACAGTAAATATATGGTAATTCAGTATAGAGATGGCAAAAATGCACTAGGGGTATAATCAGGGATGTAGTCAACAGAGATATGTGCAACAGAACATCCTCAAATAACAATATTTAGGATTTTGTAAGGCATATGACTATACATAATACGTTGAAATCAGAAAATATCAAACTCTCTGGACATAGTAAGATGTCGATTTTGATATTCAGGCATAGACCAATAACTGGTACGAACAAAAAACTTGGGGTAAATGTAAAATGGTACCATAACAATGTAAAATAATTTTCACATACTACAAATTTCTAAATCACCAATTGATTGAATTATGAAATAATACAAGCCAAGCTGTGTCAGATGTAAATAGTAGCATGTTGATTCCCGTAAGAATGCTAACTCAGTATGTGTATTGCAATCGTCTTGCATACTTGGAGTGGGTGCAAGGCGAATTTGAGCATAATACAGAGGTAGTAGAAGGAAAATACATACACAAAACCGTGGATAAGAAATCAGAAACAAAACCAAAGCAAGATAAAGATGAAGAAAAATTACATGCAAGGTCTGTTACCATGTCTGACAGGAAACTTGGTTTGATTTCAAAGATGGATTTGTTGGAAGTTAAAGGTGATATAGCAACTCCAATTGAATATAAGCGTGGAAGTGTACCAAAAGATGGCATAATACACAAAGACCACATGGTTCAACTGTGTGCACAAGGACTCATTCTTCGTGCAAATGGATATATCTGTACTAGAGGAATGGTATATTATGCAACATCAAAGCAAAGAGTTGAAGTAATCTTTGATGATATTACTGTGGCAGTAACGTTGCAGGCAATATATGACATGAAAGAGATGTCAAAGATAGACAAGATACCACCACCACTTATTGATAGTCCAAAGTGTCATAGATGTTCGTTGGTGGGAATATGCTTGCCAGATGAGACCAACGCGCTTGGGGAAAATAAAATCCACATTAGAAAAGATCAAGTCCGTAGAATGTATCCTGTAAGAAAGGACACGATTCCAGTATATGTTCAGGAACAAGGAGCATATGTGGCAAAGTCAGGTGACT
>JAPOPJ010000196.1 GCA_026712925.1 Nitrososphaerota archaeon | reverse complement strand
AATTGTATCCCCTGAATGAAAGAATCATCATCAATAGAGCCATCAGCCCACCAGCCTGCATTTAGTTTTACCCATGACGGTACTGGACTATTAGCATTAGGTGCAGATATTGGAACATCAATGGATAAAAGATCAGCCGGACCAGCTGTCACTATATTTGGTGGTGCTAGTCCGTAAATCCATATTACAAAGTTGGCAGTACCGGGCTCTTCTTTTACTATCATATCCACTATTGCTTGGCCCGACGGAGAATACAGGAATGGACGACCTTCATCTTGTGCAATTGAGCGGATTGGCTGGCCTTCTTCATTTACCACAAGCAAATCATACTGCACCTGGTTGAGAAATTCCGTATCATCAAACTTGTTGATGAATTTTATCAACCACTCCATCTCACATCCCTGTACAGGATACTCTGGACCATAAAAGACATGAACCTGATAGTGGTGATTTTTAGTTGGCTTTTTCAGAACCGCTTTCTCAAAGTTCTTCTGACATCCCTTCATGGCAGCATCATCACGAGTCGAGATCACATCCCCAAATGGACTCTCTTGTACGTTTTCTCTATACTCTAGTAATTCAAAGACATACTCTGGCGGGGCCTTGCCTTCTGATACATGTGTAAATGTTTGTGCTTTTATTGGAAATGGAAAGTCATCTAATACCCAAACCTTGCTTGATAGGCCGCCGGTCTTCCATGTAATTAAAACCACTTCATCCCATGTACCTGCAGGAACAGTCACAGTCTCTATTGATGTGGGAAGAATCTGCTCACCACCAATGTTTGCAATTTTACCCCATGATACATCACGGAATGCCTTTGGTCCCTCATCACCGGTTCCAAATTCAGTTGCAAATGCAGACAGCCACACTATAGAAGATTTGAACGCACCCCGGTATAGTCCGAGTTCCTTGCTCCCACCGGTAGGCTCTGGCGCAAGCTTGCCTAATTCCATTGTACCCACTACAGTTTTGCTTCCATCATACACGACAGTCTCTACAAGCCATTTTGTCTCAGATTCATCTTGGATATCACCGGCAATCCAAAAGTCCATCTGGAACGGGGAGCATTCTTTGTAATCTACATGACACATATTATATGAGAAATAATCGCCGTGCTTGAGGCCCTCGCCAGGATACCAATCACCATCCTTGTCAACTCCTCCGGACTGGAACTGAGCAAGTGCAGGCGGTAAAAAGAATAATCCTGCAAGCAGTGCAAACAACGGAATTAGAAAAAGATACACCCTCAAATCTAGTTAAAAATCGGCATTGCGTATAGTTAAAGGTTATTCAAATAGGCAAATATAGAGGCTGATTCACCAGAGTTTCATAATGTGTGAGTGCTCAAAAGTTCACATGTATGAGGTCGAGTTCAAGCTAGATGGCATGATAGTAGTCCCTACCCATAAAAACTGCGGATTTGCCCTAGATGAGAAACAGTCTGAAAAGTTCACCAAAGAACTTGTAAAATCATGGGGCATGGAAGAGGAAGAAGACGATTAGTCTAAAAAAATAAAAAAAAGATTGCAACTAGTGTTCTGTGTTTTTACAAACATCTAATTTGCAATCACATGTAGCGTCGCAATAACACTCACTTTGCATTGTACAGTCACAATCAGTACCATTTTCTGCTTGTGCCGCACAGCCGCATGCTGCATCTGACATGATATAATATAATCATGACTTGTTTTAAAAGTTTGGAATAAAAATCAATACCACACTATGTTATTAATTACTATATATAAATTAATAGTTTTTATTTTATTTATTAGAAATATTAATAAATTATCTAACCAGTTTACTAAGATATTATTAAGCACATAATTCAATTTTCAAAAATGGATAATAATGAATCGACTGATTCTACCATCATATCCATATCTCTCAAAAAGGATATGAGTAGAGAACTTGACACCCTTTAAAAGACACTAGGGTTTACCGGACGCTCGGAGATAATCCGGGCAGGCATACGAGCATTTGTCCAAGAGTGGAAACAAAAGCATGAAATGCACGGTACAAAAAATGCCATACTGATGGTGATTCATGACGACGAATTTGACGATCAGGTTGCCGGGATAAAACACGATTATGAAGATTTAATCAAAACACACCTACACAACAAGATAGACGGAGACAGATGTGTAGAACTATTCTTGCTTGACGGAGATGCAAAGAGAATAGAGATGATGACAAAGGGATTTTTAACCAACAAAAAAATGGATACTGTAAAACTCTTGATCCTGTAAATGTTGTGTGGGGTTACAAGTTTATTTTGCCAGTAAACTCTTTTGCCCAGTTATAAAACCCAGATTTTGGTTAAATTCTTTTGAGGCAACACATGTTAACTAAACTTGTATGTTCGTGCATGTATGTAACGTGGACGCTATACAAATGATTGTGAAAGGTTATGTCTATGAGACATGTAAACATCACAACAACATGTTCGTTGATATCGGGAAAAGATGTCAAGGATTAGTTTTCTCAAACATTTGATCCTGACTCTTTTCGCTTTGTCTTCCTTTCTTATCTTTTTCTCACATTTCTTGTAGTTGTGATATCTCTTGGCAGGTCACTTTCTGTATTCTTTCTGATATGCCTTGACATATACATCGCATTTCAGCGGGTCATACTTTTTGCCACATCTTCGTTCTTTTCTAATATTCATTAAATTGTAGTACAATATATGATCAATGAGCTTTTTCATTCAAATTAAACTTGTTATTAACTTGTAACTGTTCACATCCATGCTTTTGCAAACACAAAACCGACATGTATTCTTCTCCAATTGTGCGTAAATCATCATAAGACGTGAACAGGCACAATAAATTTTTCAGCGTATTTTAACTCATAAATTGGATAGTACAGTATAAAATAATGGAAAATATGCCTCATGTGAGAAAAGACAAGACTTTGTGGCATGCATCTCTTACTTTGTAGGTGTTTTTTGAGATCAGTGATGAATCTGACTCTAGATCAAAGGCGGTCTTTAGGACGTGTATAAGATCTGGTCGATACTGTACAGAGTCCTTTATTTTGAGAAAATTTGCCTTGTTAATGTGGCCTAGATAAAAATAACAGTCTGCAAGCATTGCATTTTTTACAAAATAGTCATACTGATGCCATATCACACTAGAGTAGCCATTTTCTCTCACCATATCAGAAAATCCTACTGTGGACTTTGCCACCCTTTCAAGCAAGGATGGAGTTGCTCTCTCAATCCCAAGTGTCTGTGTAATGAGTGAGATTGTTTCATTTGTGTCATTTTTTTCAAACTTTCGTGCCGTCTCCATCATGTGTGAGGAGCTAGGAAATTTTTGGTTGAGTGCAAATATAGAATCAGCCAATAGATATGATGCGCACTTTTGCCAACACGAGGAAAAGACTCCAGAGCCGTCAAGTCCTTGTAAACATTTTTCACAGCAAAAGAGCGACTCAAAGAGACAGTTCTTTGCATGGTCCCGGAACATCCTAGAGTGCTTTTCTTTGAGCTTGGATAATAGCATGCCAAGTTCCCACGAATCATCTGATAGAATCTTCATCCCATACAATTTAATCAATTCTTCAGTACGGGACTCATCAAGAGAAAAGTGGTGCAGGTTTACAAGATCATTCTCATACTGAAAAATCTCATTATTTTGCGACTTGGCATCAAACACAACTACATCATAATCGCATGATTCAAACGAGATTCCGTGTGCTCTGCAACCCATCATACCAACAGGCACATCCCGAATGTCTCTGTCTGCTAGGAATTTTTTTATATCCACACCATATTACTAGATGGTTTTTGTATAAAGCATCCAATCTATAATGTTTAACAAATTCATCAAGCCAAAACATTTCCTGCATGTATGCACAAAGTTACTCATAGATATGAAATAATATGTTGTGATATTATGCCTGAAAATGCTAACAGTTACCATTTCCTTTAAATTGAGATTAGAGGTGTTTTCAACAAGCTCCTGTGGTGTAGTCCGGCTAAGCATACTGCCCTCTCAAGGCAGTGATCTCGGGTTCAAATCCCGACGGGAGCATTATACTAATTTATGTTATAGAATACCAGTTACATGTCACATCTACAACCAGCACAAAAATATACAGAAGATTTAAAAAATAACAAGACAATACATTGTGTGGAGTTTGAGAGTGACTCAGAGAAATTGTATAATGCCTTTGTAAATGTGGTAAGGCATGGCAAAAACAACAATACCTACAAATTTGCACTAGCAAAATTTCTGTTGGATTACAGCAAAGAACACGACAAGGTAAAGGTAAATGTAAAATACAAAGACATTGCAAAAAAATTCTTTGACTATTATTGGCTACAAGAATGCCGATATCGGCTCCGACAAGGCCCTAAAAATCAAGTACCGCTTGTAATCAAGATAATCAGAGAAGAGTTTGATGAAGAAAACTACCCATACCGCCTAAATAAAATAAAGCTCAAACATTCCAGTAAAATCAAACGATGTATTCTAAATATTACCAACAATTGCTTTGATGACGTGATACCCAGATTAGAAGATGACGCAGAGCACTGCTTTGGTAAGCCACGTAAGGCACAATCAAAAAAACGCATATTCTACGACTATCATGCCATAGAATATCGTGACTCTGCAAATAACAAGAGAGTGGATTCAAAAGGAGGGGTTAGGCTCAACCCATATCTCATCAATATGCTCAAAGAGAACAATGACACTTTGTTCATAGTTGTTGTATTTGAATGGATTAAATTCCTTGAAAAACGAAATGTTGGAATACCTAATTTGGTAGAAAAGATAGCCAATAATGAACTCATGCCCCGTGATCAACGCAAATTCATAGAGTATCTAGAAGGTTTGACAGATAGATGTTTTTACTGTAACAACAAGCTAAAATCTGGAAAAAACACTCATGTGGATCATTTCCTACCATATGATTATGTTGGAACTACAGAGTTGTGGAATCTGGTGCTTGCATGTCAAAAATGTAACTGCAAAAAGTCAAACAGTCTTCCACCAGAATCTTTTGTAAAGAAATTGGAGATACGTAATGAGGAGCATCGTAACAAAAAAGATGAATTGGGTATGTCACTGAAAACGCTATGGAATGAAAACGAGTTCAAACAATATTATTCCAATGCCATGAGTTACAGATTCCCGACTTGGTGTGGCCCTGCGCAAAATGACCCTGCATGAATAATTAGAATCCACACCAGAATAGAATGAACATATTCATACTAACATTCTCAGACATGTGTGAGAGTGACTACATTCCTAAGAAATTATTGTGGGAGTCGCCTGACAAATCAAAATCATCATTGTAATCACCTTCAAAGCCGGATCCGTCAAAGCCGGATCCATACCCCAAGTTCAGCTCCCCATATCCTTCATACAGTACTGTATATTCAGTCCCTGCTAATGATGCCGCATGGCCCATCATAGCCCCAGAAAGCCCCATGGCAAACATTAGTGGTAATACCATCATGACTGGTGAAGCATCTTCCATGCTATTGTAAAACTCGGATCTGTTTTTCAAATATTGCACGTTTAGTTTTTTATATGTCTCAAGTGCCTCTACACGCTTTGCGCTAAGAGATTCTCTACCACGCCCCGTCAGTGCAAAGGTGTGATTAATCATCTTGGCATCAAGACCCTTAATCTTCTCCCAAAATGTGAACTTTGGTTTGATACCAAGTATTCCATACACCATATCAAGATGTTCCCTTACTTCTTCTGTCATAAATTTCTCGACTCTTGACTGGTACTGTTTGTATATCGGTGAATCAAGAAATTCCTGCATCCTCACGAGTTCATCAAATGTAGGCTTGTAGTCAAGTACCCGCACCATACCATGACAGTAAAGCTTCAGCAGTGACTCTGCAGTACGCATGATCCCAAATTTCATCTCCATAGTCATATCATCACGTCTGATCCTTTCAAGCATAGCATAGTCCCACGAGTCAAGACTAACCTCAGACACCTTCCTCACCATCTCCTTCTGAAGTCGTTCTTGTGGTGCCTCTAGAGTTTCTACATTTTTTATATCCCTATTCTGTCCACTCAAAATCCTCTGGACGTAATCATGTTCGTACTGCTTAAAAACTTCATCCATGAAACTATTTGTGCTCAATTGTCTTTAACTGTTGGGAATTATAGATTACCACAAATTCAAAGCTTTTTCTAATTTAATTTTAGGATATTGGTGTTATCCATATTTAATTACATGATTAAAAGAATCTTGCATTATCTAACCCACACCTGTGCAAAATTGTATAGATATGGTTTCAGAAATTCCAACCAGATTCTATGCAGTTTAGCTGTACATGTATGAGCTTGTAGTTTTCTAGAAGTAAGATAATGCGATTATTTGGTACCTATCAGAAATACCACATTTGCAGTAGTAGTGATATCTTGATCAGATGAAAATACAGGTGTTGAAGAATCAAAGCTTGCAGATTCTGCAAATTTTGCACCATACCCAAACATGGGTGAGGGTAATCCAAATTCGGACAGGCTTACGGCCTTGACCCCAATTATATTGTGGTTTAGTGGTTCAAGCGCATTCTCTGCCTTCTTTTTTGCATTAAGTACAGCCTTGCCAATGAGATCATCTTTTACCTCAAGCTGCTTTTCCTGAGAGAGTGCAAATGACACATAGTCCACCCGATTTGCACCAGCAGATACAGCACTATCAAGAATATCAGCTGCCAAGTCAAGCTGTTCTGTTGTTACAGTTAATGTATTTGTCACCTCATAGCCTACCAGTTCTTCCTTGTACCTATCAGTAATAGGCTCCCTATAGCTTTCATAGACTGGATAAATTCCTATTCCTGATGTGCTCAACTGATCATCTTCAAGTCCCAAAGAGTACATTGCATCAACTACTGTAGTCATTATAGCATTATTTTCTGACAATGAAGCAGATGCAGTATCTTCTAGTGTCTCAACACCAAAGGTAGTTATCAAAAGGTCAGGCTCAATTGATGCTGTAGCTGTCCCGGTAACTGAGATGACTTTTTCTCTAGATGGAAATGGAGTCACTTCTGCATCAGCTTGGTCTGCTGCAAACATCAAGATTCCCGCAGATGCAAAAACCAACGACAATACTATAGTTGCCAACATAGGTCTGTTCATCATATTAAATGATAGTACCTCGTATTTATGATGTGTGATATAGTGTTGTGGGTGTATCAAGATGTTCCCTTAAATAAGAAAGATTACTCTTGATAACAATGGGTCTAAGACACCTTGATCTCAAGGAGGAGTACCGTTCAGATAGAAACAACATCATGTCAGAGTTTTTCTATCCATGTATGAGCAACTGCACAGAATATAGCAGGTGTGTTGATTTTTTGTCATTACAATCCCTCACTGCAATTGCCATGAGCTTTGCCAACTTTTCCTCAGGAAATGCAAAACTACGTATGATTACAGGGCACGTATTTAGGACTAGAGATCTCGACATGTTAGAAAAGCTCTTCTCAAACAAACATAGCAGAGCCTTTGACGGCATACTAATCAAAGACACCAAGATGCAAAAACTGCAAGAGGCAGTAGAGAATAACCGAATCGAGTTAAAGATAGCAATACCCACATCCGAACAAGTTACAGGATCATTCTCAGAGAGGATTGGGATTTTTCGGGATGTAGATGGCCAACGAGTAGCATTTACCGGCACATCCAAGGAATCATTTTCTACAAGTATTAGTGATTTTGAATCAGTAGATGTATTTACATCTTGGAGTGACAAGACAAGAGTAGAAACTAAAGTAAATGATTTTGAAGGACTGTGGGTTAACAAGACAAAATATGTAAACGTGTATGATTTTATGCAAGCATACAAAGATAACATGTTGAAATTTTCAACAGACTGGGTTTTTGACTAGAGTGGGAATGATTCTTCTGATGCTGCCTTGTTTTCATTAAAGTGTGCCCTGTTGATTTTATAGTATATTACTTCCCCGCGCCTCTCAACTACAGCAATTATAGGCTCTTTTCCCATCTGGGTAATCTGTTCTATTTTTTTCTGCATTGCACCCATCTTTTCCTGTCTGCCCTCACTGAGTCCAAATATCAGAAACTTTGCACCCTTTTCTCCAAATTGACCCCTCTCATACACTCTAAAGTCAGAACCAAATCCAAAGCCATCTTTTACCACATAGCCACGACTTTTCAAATCCCTGTAAATTAGAAATTTTTCCATCACGTCATGATTGTCTGTTTGGCACATCCCCATAAATTCATCAAAACTGAGTTGTTTTTTTCCTTTTTTGAGAATCAATATACCAGAGTGGAGTAAATAAAGTGACTCAAAATCATCAAGGTATAGCCCATCTTTTTCCTGCTCCCCATACCCCTTGAGTTCAAGGGTATGAATCATATCAGGATCAGATATGCATGTCCTGCCAGAGTGTAGCACTCCCTTAACCATGGGCGTATCATCAAGCATAAAGTGAGAATTGTGGATTTCCATATAAGCATTGGAGCTACTAACCGTTAAAATATGGGCATCCAAGTTTGAGATATATGCATGGAGCCAACTATAGAGACGGAACAGGACAGCCATTCTGTAGAAAAGAGTACATAAAGGGAAAACCACAGATCAAAATAGCAAAGTTCCAAGGTGGAAAGCGCGGAAACTATCAGTACTGTGTACAGCTTCTTTTAAATGAAAAAATACAGATCAGACACATGGCAATAGAATCATGCAGACTTGCCGCAAACAAAACACTAGAAAAGACCACCGGTGAAACCGGCTATTACTCTAGGCTCCGCATATACCCTCACAACCTGCTCAGAGAGAATAAAATGATTGCAACCGCAGGTGCAGACAGACTTCAAGAAGGAATGCGCAGAGCATGGGGAAAGGCAACTAGTCTGGGAGCTAGGATAAAGCACGGTCAGTGTATAATGGAATTATATGTAAATGAAGTTCATGTAGAGGCTGCCAAAAAAGCCCTAAAGGGTGCATGTGTCAAGCTTCCCGGAACACCTACAATTAAGGTAATTGACTGGAAAGGAAAGCCATCACCATAATTCAAGATCTGTAGTCTTGATCATATCCAAAAATTCTTGAAACTCGGCACCTGTTGGCTCGCGGCCAAGAATGCGCCTTGTCTGGTAGTAAAAAGAGTTGTATATCCTTCCCACTATAATCCCAAGCATAAATGATTCAGAGTCATCTATTCCCTGTAATTGCTTGGAAATTTCCTGAATCTCGCTTTTATTTGACTTGGTTTCCAGTATTTTTTGCCTAATTTTCTCCTTTAGTGCCTCATCCATGATATATGATAAATGGAATAGTTAAAAACAGTTTAATATCGAAATTCACATTTAAGGGGTGTTGCAGTTATAGTACAGTTTGGTTAATATTCGAGCTTGCCAAGTTCGTGACCCGGGTTCAAATCCCGGTAACTGCACCATTAGTCTTTTCTACCATTTGCCAGCCCCTTACAAATGATATTCAGGGCATCTTCTGCTTTATCAGGCCGTGGGAGATTTATCATAAAGACATTATCTGCGCCATAGTGCGACTTTGGAGATGAGATTGCAAGCATTGAGGTCTTTGCCAAGGATTCAAAAAAATCAAGATGAACATCTGCATTGACAAGTATTTTTTCAGTAATGTTTGATATGGAAAACGCTAGCATTACCTCGACAAATACGTGTCCCAATCCATCTTGCAATATATTCAAGTCAGTATCTATTGAGACAGGCCTCCCGGCAACCAGTGATAGAATGCGATCATATTTTTCCACTTCAAATATGATACACGGTACAGTCATGCCGTCAAAATCAAACACTGTAATGCCATCATGAGATGCCTCTAACATGCGGTTTAGCTCGTCAGACATCTTTTTCCTGTAAACTAGATACTGCCTTGTCGCTTGCCCGGACTAGAAATGGAGATATGAATGTGGATATGATTGCAATTATTCCTACAAGCGGAAAGAGAAACGCACTAACTGCACCAATATCTATTCCCGTCTTTACTATAACTATGGAAAACTCACCTCGCGGGGCAGCCAGAGTAAATGCCGAACGAAGTGATTTTCCTCGCTTTTGTCTGAAGATAAAGTTTCCAAGCATATTTCCCCCGAACTTCATTCCAGTTGCAACTGCAATTAGTACAATTGCCACCCAGATATAATCCCCAATTTGCGATACGTCCATCAGTGCTCCTACAGATATGAAAAATATTGCTACAAACATATCCTTTATCGGACTAGCAAGTAGTTTTGAGACCTCTGATGATTTTGATTCTGCAATAATGACTCCTGCCAAAAATGCCCCGATTGCAACTGAGAGTCCTACAACGTTTGCTAGTAGTGAATACCCAAAGCATACACCAAGCACGCTCAAAAGCAGTATTTCCCGATGCTCGGCTGCTGCAACCCTGTCAATTAGTGGAGGTATGACTCTAATACCAATTGTGAACGTGCCTGCAATTAATCCGATAGCAACCAAAACAACAACTACAATAGATTCAATTGATACTGTTCCCACCAAGGCAATTGATTGTAATGATGAGATTAATATCACAGCAATGACATCCTCCACAATTAGAATTGCCAAGACAAACAGTGAGGATTCTTTTTTTATCTTGCCCATCTCTTCGAGAATCTTTACAATTACAGCAGTACTTGAAATGGATAGTGCAGCTGCAATAAATAAAGAATCCATAAAATTCAATCCTAGCGCAGTTGCAGTGTAAAACAAGACACCAAGTGTAGAGAGTAATCCGACTGTTCCTACTCCGACTGCAGCCCTGCCTATACTCTTAATCTTTGCAAATGGAAACTCTAGGCCTATTGCAAAGAGTAGTAAAATGACTCCAATCTCAGAGAACAGGTGTAGTGCAGTTATATCAGATAAAATCCCCACACTCTGTGTGCCGCTGTCAGGTTGCACATCTGAGAAAATACCAGACCACAGCGGTGATATGGGCCCAAGAAGCATCCCGGCAAAAAGATACCCAATGACTAGTGGCTGCCTGATTTTAAAGAACGCCAGTGTGACAACTGCCCCTATAATCATGATAAATGCTAAATCAGTTACAAAGCTCGTATGTGGTAAATTGGGAGTGAGTTGTTCAACAAGATTTGACAAAGTATTGCTAAAAGAGCCCTGAATTGATGATGAATCGATTTGCTGCAAAAAATTCTGCATGTTATGAATAATTAATAATAATTAAAAACAGTTACGATTAGCATTTGTAAAGTGTGTGCTATCGCTGTGTTGTGTAAATGGCATCCTTGTATGATGTCCTTGTATGATATCCTTGTATGATGTCCTTGTATGAGAGTATGATACTAGACACATTCCAGCCACCTCATAGTCTAGAACAGGCATTGTTTTAGGACTATTTCATGATATAGTGCTTTTGCCACAAATAAGCACCATTTACCCAAATATGATATATGGCAGCCTATCTCATGATGTGGCACGATGTGGCACGCGATCTGGGGCCTATTCCCACATGATATGCACCCAAAATATGGCAAAAAGGTACTCTGATGTGGTGAAACTCTTTATTTTTGTCATATTATATGTAAATGCAGGATGATGAGTAGGTCTTCTGAATATTATGTGGAGATATGACCTGGGGTATCTGACTGCATTGTTAGGTAATTGTATAGTTACCCAAGTAACTGTATAGTCACCTAGGTAACCGTATGGTTACCTAGGTATTAATAGTACGGTACGGTACGGTACTATATGATACAATGTGAGTTCTGTCCAAAGAACTTTAACGAGTCGACAAACGGTTTGGCTGAAAAAACCTTTCACGAATTGCTTCATGAACCAGAAGTGGTAAACCGATAGGGCTAATTTTCAGCCATACCAACTTTTTTATCACAAGTTTTTTTATATTATTGTATGGTAGGGAGTACAAGGAAAAAAGCACCAGTAAAAAAGGCATCTAAAAAGACACCTGTAAAAAAGGCCGCTCCAAAAAAACCCGCCAAAAGGGAGCCAACACCAGCAGCTTTACTCAAAAAAGTAGGTACAGTCTCAGACACTACAAAAGCTCTGCAAAAAGAGCTCAAGGCCATGACAAAGATATTTGCAGATAATCAAAAGGTCCTCGTATCAATGAAAGGTATGATAGACACACTTACATCTACAATGGAAAATATGCAAAAACAGTCAAAGCAGATTAACATTTTAGAAGATGACACACAAAAACTCTATGCCGGGCTGAACCAGATTCGAAACCAATCAGATATAATTACCAAAATAAACGCCCAGACCTCAAGGCTTCAAGAAGAAGTCTCAAAGATATCAAAGCAACAAAAGTCATCTCCAAAGACCGAAACTTTACATCAACAAGTAGAGGACAGCATGAATGCAATTAGAAACAACTCCAAGATGATCATAAAGATTGCCCAGAGAATAGACGATGTCCGAGATGACCTGAAAAAGGTATCTGGAAAGGCAGACTCTCTACTAGATGTTAAAGATGAAATTGAACACCTAAAGGTAGATGTTGATCAGATATTTGGAAAAACTGACAAGCTTGGAGCAGATTCCCAAGTAATAGGTAGCCTAAAGGTAGAACTTGAAAAGCTAAGTGCGAAGGCAGTATCTGCATCAAGTCTGAATGCCGAGCTTGGTACGATAAAATCCTCCATAGATGCCATAACAGAAAAGGCCTCAAAAATTGACTCTCTTGGTGGCGTGTTAGATGGACTAAAACAACAATTTGATACCATATCCTCAAGGGCAGATGCTGCAAGTGTCGGTATGAATGCTCTTAGAGACATGGCAGGAAAAATAGATACAATCGAGTCAAAGATTGGCACACTCTCGCAAAGAACTGACTCTACTGCATTTGTAGGAGAGGGATTAAAATCAGTCCAGGCAGACATATCCAGCTTTAAACAAAACATATTTGAAAAGACAGATGGTATTGAACAGAAACTATCCTCCTTTTCAGACGCTCTAAGAAGGCAAGATGAATCTGCCATCGAACTCCACAAAAAATCAGAGAAATTATTTACAGAGATAAAATCTACAAAAAATATAGCAGACAAGGCATCAAGGGATTCTTCATACGATACAATGGCACTACTAAGACTCTCAGAGTATCAGTCAACTGTGAGAATGCTTGCAGAGTCAAAGTATGGCGGGGCAAAAGAATTAAGCAGTATGGCAACTCAGACAGCAGAGCTTGTAAATTTGTTTAGTAGAATATCAATAGAATCAGGCCAAGACATTCCATTGCCTAGTGAAGTCAAACAGTGGGCAGTAAGCAAGATGCTAGAATGTGCAGATAGATGGGAGATTCGCTTTAGTGATGTGTATTCTATTTTAGTCAATTCAATTGGCAAGGATATGTTAAAAGAATCAGTTAGAATCCAGCAGATTCGCGATATCTATGGGATTAGAGGAGCAGATGATATCAAAGACAAGCTAGATATCCACTAGATATGATTATTCTAGAGTAAGATGAAGATTTTAAAAAATATACGTGTGATTTTGTGTCTTGGAAGAATTGCATATGATTCTGTAAACTCTTAAAGTCAAGATCAGGAAAATTTGGACACAACGAAATCTTTGCATGTGGAAAATACACCATAATCACATCATACCATCCATCAAGACAGAACACACAGACAGGGAGACTTTCGCAAAGTAGTGGAATGCAGTCTAAAAAAGCAGTAAAAGTAGTAAAATGCTAGGTATCCACATTGTGAATTTGTGCACTGGTATGATATACCATACATGGTTGAGCTGGACCAGACCATTCTGTTGCAAAACCCTGTATGGAGCTGTCTTTACAGAGTAGATAAGAAAGAGTTCATCAATGATTACTAGCGCCATATGATGAAATAGGCCTTACTAGAACATCAAAAGTGCTCAACGTGTTGTGCTCCACATCTGCACTCAACTTTCCTGTAGTCAACTTTCCAAAAAGATTTAAGAGTGCTTTGTCATGTCAAACCATGAATAAGGATATAGTTAGATCCCCCCCATTGTGTGGGTAGGCGCGCTTGTTGTAACATTCATGGTTTTGTCTTTTAGCGGAATGGTTGAAGATTCCTTTGCACAGGCAGATTTTACTCTAACATATCCAGATTCTATCACCGACACTACTAGCTATAATCTTGGCACCCCTAATCAAGTCACTTCATTTATGGTAAACTCCAAGACATATCTTGCTGTGGCATCATTTAATGATAGAGGTGTTCAGATTCTCGATGTCTCGGATCCTGCAAACATAACTGCTACAGATTCTCTCAATGATGTAAATAGTATGCATGAGCTCAACGGTCCCTATGGAATCACCTCATTTACGGTAAACTCCAAGACATATCTCGCTGTGGCATCATTTAGTGATGACGGTGTTCAAATTATT